>JAEUSE010000075.1 GCA_016788805.1 Candidatus Doudnabacteria bacterium | reverse complement strand
AAAGGTGGTTGTTATATTTGACGAATGTCATCGCAGCCAGTTTGGGAAAACGCATCAACATATTAAAAACTTCTTCACCCGCGCCCAGCTATTCGGGTTTACTGGAACGCCTATTTTTGCGGAGAATGCAGTAGATAATTCTACTACTTTTGACGTGTTCGGAGACTGCCTACATAAATACGTTATTACCCATGCTATTTCCGACAATAATGTGCTCGGATTTTCTGTGGAATATGTGGGCGAGAATAAGAAAGATGATATGGCCGTACTCGACTCGTTTCTAGTAGCTGAAAAACCACAGGTGGAGTATGGGTCGAGAGAGTTTCTGGAAAGCGATGCCAGGCTGAGCAAAGTAGCCGATTACATTTTAAAAGACTGGAAAGTTAAAACAAAGAACGGTAAGTTTAATGCACTTTTTGCAACTCCGAGTGTGGAGGTGCTTAAAAAATATTACAACTTATTTAAAACTAAAAAACCGGCAAGTGTAAATATTGCTACCATATTTACCTACCAGGCAAACGAAGATGATACGAGCGGTGTACTAGATGTAGATGTTTTTACTGGAGATGATACTTCCGTAAACCAACACTCTCGGGACTTTTTGGAGGAGTGTATACAGGACTACAACCAGACATTTGCAACCAACTTCTCTACGGATGGGTTTTACGATTATTACAAGGACCTACAGAAACGAATCAAAAACAAAGAGGTAGACCTGGTTTTAGTGGTGAATATGTTTTTAACCGGGTTTGACAGCCCTCGGCTCAATACCTTGTATGTAGATAAAAATTTAAAATATCACGGTTTAATTCAAGCATATTCTCGCACCAACCGGTTGTATAACTCGGACAAACCGCATGGCAATATTGTTACCTTTAGAAACCTCCGTGAAGCGACCGATGTCGCACTGCGCTTGTTTGGAGATGAGGATGCGAAAGAAGTTGTCTTTAAAAAGCCGTACGCCGAGCAGAAGAAAGTTTTTGAAGAAAAGCTGCTCGAGCTCCGGGCACAGACACCTACCGTAGAGTCAGTAGATGCTTTGCGTGGAGAGGGGGAGCGGGCGGGGTTTGTAAAAGCATTCCGGGATCTGCTTCGGGTAAAAGCTTCGCTAGAAACCTTTGCAGAGTTTTCGTTTGCCGATTGCGGCATACAGGAGCAAGAGTTCTTTGACTATCAAAGCAAGTACTTAGACATTTACGAAGGCCGAAAGAACGCTGAAAGTGGTATAGAGACCGAGTTGGATCAAATAGACTTTGAGCTAGAGTTAGTGTCTACAGACATTATTAACTTTGATTACATTATTCTTCTGCTTGCAGGCATCAAGGATGCAAAGTCGCTTAAGGTGCGTGAAAAGAAGACCGATGAAATATTGCGTATTTTTGATCGAGACGCAGGACTGCGGAAAAAGAAGGTATATGTAGAAAAGTTTATTGAAACGGACCTATCCAAGGTAGCTGAGTCAGAAAATATAGAGAAAGCCTTTAGCGACTTCTGGGAAGCTGAACGCAGGAATGTGTTGCAAAAGCTTGCCGAGGCCGAGAACATTCCCGTTCCTCAACTTGAAGACCTACTGGCAAATTATAGGTATTCGCAAAAATTACCACAGGAACAAGCGATTGCCGACCTACTTCCAGTTCAACCTAAGATTTTAGAGCGAAGGGGTATAATCGACCGTATAAAATTGGGTATTCAAAATGTAGTTGAGGTGTTTGAGTGGTAAGCGAACAAGTATCAAAGATTCCCTTTGACATGTTAAAAAGGGTAAAATATAAGCATGCAAGAAAAATCGAAATTTTTGTGGTGGTTGGTGGGGGTGTATGCGGTGTTGTTTGCGGTGTTGGCGGTGAGTCCGGTGGAGCGGGGGACGTGGTTTGCGGAGAATCTTACTGTGTGGATTATTTTGGTTGTTATTTTGTTTTTGTACCGGTGGGGGGTGCGGTTTTCTAACCTGGCTTACGCGCTTATGTTTGTACTCATATATTTACACACCATTGGCGGGCACTACACCTTTGCGCAGGTGCCGTTTGGGTGGGTAACGGAGACTTTTCACTTTGCGCGCAACCACTTCGACCGGGTGGCGCACTTTAGCGTGGGCTTTTACGCCTTTGCCATAGCGGAGTGGTTGTATGCCCGAAAGCTGGTGGCCAATAAGTTTTTGTTGTTTACCTACCCGGTGTTTGTTATAGCCACCATTGCCATGGCCTATGAACTGGTAGAATGGGTGTACGCGGCTAGTGCAGCACCGGAAGCTGGTGCGGCGTATTTGGGTAGTCAGGGGGACATTTGGGATGCGCAAAAAGACATGCTGGCCGACACGCTGGGCGCGATTGTTGCAACCGCGGCATTCTTTGTTATTCGCAAGCCGCAAAGTATTGAGAAGAAATAAACTGTGTTAAAGACGCGCGTTGCCAGGGTCGCCTTGGCGGCGTACAGAAAATTTTGTATGAATAGAAAATATATTTTCATTGGTTTAGCTGTTGCGGTCGTGGCTGTTGTTGGGGTGGTGTTGGTGTGGCCGGGGGCAGGCGAGGTAAAGAACTACCCGTCGAGCGGGACAGATGTTATTGCTTTTGGAGACAGCTTAGTCCAAGGCGTGGGGGCGAGTGCGCCGGAGAAAAATTTTGTTTCGGTGTTGTCCGCACAGCTGGGCCGACCAATTGTAAATTTGGGCGTATCGGGCAACACCACGGCCGACGGCGTGCAGCGTTTGGGCGAGCTAGACAAGTACCAACCTAAAGTGGTTATGGTCCTGCTTTCCGGCAACGACCGACTCCGGGGTATTCCGCAAGAACAAACTCTGGCAAACTTGGCGACTATTATTGAGTACATACAAAATCGGGGAGCGGTAGCGGTGTTGTTGGGTGTGCGGGGCGACTTGTTGGGCAACGGGCACGACGACAAACTAAAAGCTTTGGCAGAAAACCGCCAAGCAGCCTACCTGCCGGACGTGTTAGACGGCCTGTTTGGTAACAGTAGGTACATGACCGACCTCGTCCACCCCAACGACGCGGGCTACGCTAAAATTGCCAACCGCATATACCCCCTCCTCCGCACATACGCCGACTAACCCCCATAACAACATTCCAGTATTCTGCAGAATATTGGAATATTACTATGGCGTGTGGGGTCGGTTTTTAGTTACCCGGGTGCTTGGAGAGATTGAAAAGCTGTTTTATACTGAGAGCAGCTTTTTATACTATATTTTAAGGGTACGGAACTATGAGCGAAACAGAACGAGGTACGTTGTCCGTGGGAACGTTGGCAGAACTGCGAGCGGTAGATGTCGGGTTGTTGCCGGAAGATTTATTTATAGAGTTGGCCAGGTTAACTGTTTTATCTACAGTTGAAGTAGTATGCCTGAGGCACGGTGTAGCCGGTATAGAAGTTTTGCTTACTCAGCGAGCGGAAACCGACCCGTTTTGGGCCGGACAGTGGCATAGTCCGGGGAGCGTTATTCGGCCTCTGGACCCTTTGGGCTCATTTGTCGGAGCTTTTAAGCGAATATTATCCGGGGAACTTGGGTTAACGGAATGGGCTGAACCAGTTTTTGTTGGCCCGTGCTTTTGGGATGGTGATCGCGGCGCGGTAGTGTCCCAGGTGCACTGGTTAGATGTAACCAACGCATCTATGCCTATCGGTACCTTTTACCCGGTGGCGGCTTTGCCGGAAAACACCATTGTCGACATGGACAAAATAATTATGATGGCTGCGGAGCACTTTACCCACATCACATGAACAAGTACGAGCAAAAACCGGATTATGTCGTAGATTTACACGGACACACCACCGCAGAAGCAGGAGTAGTATTGGGCACGCTTCTTGCAGAAGGAAAGTACGCACATATTCGGGTTATAACCGGCAAGGGCGATTTGCGTAACGGCCCCGTGCTACGGAGCTATGTGCAGGAGTATTTAAAGAAAAGGAATGTTACATTCCGTACCGCCAAGGTTACCGCCGGCGGCGCCGGGGCCTTGGACGTCTTCCCGTCTTAGTTTCGGTTTTTTACAAGCTTTATTAAAATCTCCGCCGTTAAGAGCGGAGATTTTTGTTAGCTTTGTAGGTAGTTATCCATGTCAGCCCATTTTTTCATGTTCCGTTTGGTGGGCGGATTGGTGCCTTGGTCTGCGAAGGTGCGCGTAAAATCATACACAAGTTCGACCAGGTCCCTACCGTGAGCTTTTTCAAAAGCTTGTCGTGTGTCCATAGACAAGCTTGCAACGAACGAATCACAATACCAGTTTAGTGCGGTATAGTTGTCTACTCTAGTAAGTCCTAATTCTGCGTATTCTTTACAAAATTCATTTGCAGTTACTATCATCTGCCTAAAATCATCGTAACTTTCCGTAAGCCAGTAAGGTAATTCAACAGATTGTACGGAGTCTGTGTCAACAAGTTCACCCATCAGAGTGATATTTCTTCCGTGTATCTGATTGTGAGTCAGGTCGTTGTTTATTAGCCGCGCAGAGTTCTTGCCGAGTGTGTTCATCAAGTACTCTAGATATATACGGTGTACTTCTTGGGGAGGCAAATGCTCTGTGTCGAACTCTAAGTTATATTTTGCATGTTTACTGTATGCTGTCAAAGCCTTTTCTAGGATCTCTGGTCTTTGGCGTAGCTCCCCGAGTCGATTATTGGTTTTGAGTAGTCGAGTCATAATTGCGTACTCTTGGTCGGCTATTACACCGTCTTCGATAAGTCGCCGAATGGGAACCCTCTTTCCGCCATAGGGTATACCCTCCAGGTTTGCCACATACCAAATAACTTCGCTGTCTATGCCACAGCGCATCAATTTTTCACTATTAGGTATGGCGCGCATTGCTTCGCTCTTTGCCATAAAACCTAGGTTTTTCCGGTCGTCGGCGCCATCTTTTACCAATCGTTCTTGGGTATGGAATCGTGTTCGATCTCCTTCCATGGAAGGCCGTAGCCAGCCCACCCCTTTTACGTTTACTACAAATTGCACTTCGTTTGTCTGCTGTCCCTTTATGTCCTGTTTGACTATGGGAATCACTTCATCTTCAAATGTAACAGTGCGGTAGTGGGGTGGCTCCGCTTGCAGCGCAAGTTCATTTTGAGTCGGGTCGAAAAACACCAAGTATTGCTCCGGGTTAAATATCTTAGGAACTCGGGGACTTGCATACACTGGACTAAAGTCTCTGCCTATTTCCAACCTTGTAAAGGTCTCTGTTACCGGTTGAGGAGTAGCTTCTGCTACCTCTGGGCTGAACGTTTCTTTCATAGTAGTATTATATCGGTAATTATATTTCTGGGGAATATTAGTAGCGGGATGTAAGCCGGTGTATTTTCGTGTGGGGGTGAGGTATTGTGGGAACACCAATGTCTTTAGGCGTGCTTGGG
>JAEUSE010000074.1 GCA_016788805.1 Candidatus Doudnabacteria bacterium | reverse complement strand
CCACACGCTGCAAATAACCATAGAGGCCAAGGCACTGACTAACACGGCCCAAAAATTTATATTCATACACACATGTATTAATACTCTGTAGCTAAAGTCTAGCAAACTCCCCCGCTTTGTAAATCTACAAAAAATATCCCTACTACATTTTGACGGCCGTCAAAATGTAGTAGTATATAATACCCCCATAAAACAGATTAAGCGCAAGAAGGATGTTTGAAAGCATCCTTCTTGCGCTTAGTCTTAGATAATGCTGCACTTACCGTTCGGGTACGCGCAACGTAATTGCAACTTCCTTTTTGTTGGCCACCGTGGGCGTGACACTGGCGTCCGCAAAACCTTGCGCGGTAACGGAAATTTCCATCCGCCCCTGTTGGAATTTCTGGAACCGACACCGCCCATTTCGGTCGGTGGTAAGAGTCTCGGTTTTACCATCCAAGTCCACGACCTTGACTTTAGCGCCCGGGATTCTCCCGTTGGAGACGTCCTGAACCAGGACGGTAAAGTCAATCGAAATTTCCCGACCGGTCGGGTTTTGAGTGGGAATAAACGCCGCGCCAACAAAGTTGGAAGACGCAAACCCGAATGGTAATGCAGTAGGCCGACGGCCTCTGCTCGGTTTGTCCAGGCCAATAAGGTTATGCTCACTGGACGTGAGCGACATGCTCAACGATCTTTTGACATAATCATCAGCCGTCACAACGATAGCCACCCTCTGACCATTTGTGTACTCCAGAACCTTCTCGCAGAAACCTTTGGTAGTGACGCAAACGGTCATACCGTTGACTTCGATAGTCGCGGCGTCAATGCCTGCGCCGCTGCTGTTATCGGTAACGTAAAACTGAAAATTTTGACCCACGGGATTTGCCAAGACACTCGCCGACAGCAAAAACAGGCCGAGCATGGCAGTTGCAGCTATTCTATTCATAATTTTCCTCGCTTCAAAATGTGTCTACGCCCTGTCACGGGGCATAGAAAGTTCAACGGTCTTTTACACGCCCGCAAATGCTCTCCGGTTGGAGCGTTCATGCGTGCAAAATGTGACTGAGCATAATACAATAAACTACCCATAAAGGCAAGGCCTTTATGGGCCTAAAAAAACTTAGCCAAACTAAAAACACCCCGGCTTATTAGCCGGAGTGTTTAAGGTAAAAACTAGTGTAAGTTTACAAAATTCACGTAAGCTACACACTCACCCTGGTTGCGGAACACAGGAGAGTTAAAACCCATCCAGCCGCCGTTTTTACATGACTCACGGGTTGTAGGGGTAAGGGTTGGTTCAAAGTTGAACACATCGTTGTTAAAGCTGACCAAGTCAGTTTCTACGTCGTAGCTTGGGTTATTAGACCCAATGTTTACGCCAAAACCAACCACTATCGCCTCAGGGCACATGGTTTGAATTTGGCTAAGGGTATAAAACGGTGCGCCGCCAAAACCGGCGGACACACTTCCGTTAGAACAAGTTACACTCCGGGAAGACCAGAATTGGCCTGCATCTACATCCCACTGCTGCCACACACCGTTTACCACCGTGCCGTTTTGATACGGCTCAAACACAAAGGTTGTAAAACCGGTCGCGCCGTTGAGTAACACAGGTAACTGGTACGATGCATCACCACCGGCAAACGCCGCACTATTTTGTTTGGTGTAATAGCTGAGTTCTGTTACATCCGCCAAAGGCAAGCTAGCTGCACGCAAGTATTGCGCTTTCGCCGTAGTAGTTGCGTCGGTTGTTAACTGCAACGCACCTAAACCGCTTGGGGCGGTACCGTCAGGAATAAAGTTTACCGCACCACCGGGGCGGGTATCTGCTGTGGACCAACCCTGGGGGTTAGCCGAAGTTACAACTGTTGTACTGGCCGCCTGAGCCACAAACGGCATAACCAAACCGAACACCGCAAGGGCGTACATTGCTTTCTTTATTTCGTGTTTCATATAATGTATGTGTTAATTATTTCGTTTCAATTAAAGCTAGCTCGACCTAATTTCATTATACTATACGACCGACGCGAGCATTTAACCCCACTATTACAGCACGCGAGCTGCGCCTACTCTAAATACTGCAACGACCTTGCTAACATTGCTTGAAGGCGCGGATAAGTGCGCACAGTGTCCAAATACGCAAGCACCAACTTCACTGTAGGAACTATATACGCTTGGTAAGTAACTCCACGGCCCATGACAGCGGTCTGGTAGGAAAATGTTCCCAATGCTTTCAACTCGCGCTGGACCGTCATATACATAAACTCTTTCTGAAAGTCTGCCGAGTCAAGCATAGGCAAACCTTGACTTACTCGAGCTTGTAAGAAATATTCTTGCATACTACTCACCCACTCCTCGGAGGGCGGTTGCATACGCCGTTCCAACAAAAGCGGCACCAGGTCATAACTTAACGGGCCCATCCGTGCATCTTGATAGTCTATGAGTCGCAATTGTCCGGATGCATCCACCATAAGGTTCATAGCATGAAAGTCCCTATGGGTCAGAACTCGCGGCCGAGCCGAAAGCCATTCGGCTAATTGCAGCAACTCGGACTTAACTTGCGCGCGCTCAACATCGGGTAACTCTATGTGCAGCAAGCTACCAAAAAAGTGTTCAAAAAAATAGCTTAACTCCCAATTTAATTTCTCCGTGTCAAACGCAAGTGTGGCGGGTAAAGACTGGGCGTCAAGCACGCCGCTTGTTAAAGCTTGGATACGTGCTATAAGTATTATAGCTTCTTTAATTTTGCTATCTGTTTCTTCTTGGGTTCTTCCATACTCAGCCAACCACTGAGTCAAACTCACGTCCCCTAGGTCTTCTTGCAATACCACCCCCAACTCCTCATGCACTTCAAAAACCTTGGGTACCGGCAGTCCTGCAGCTGCCAGTATATCAGTCATAATAAGAAAAGACAGCTGAGCTTTTTGAAATGCTTCCGGATATACCGAAGCCACATAACTCTGCCCCCCACTCGTCACCAAACGATAATACCGCCGCGTAGAAGCGTCCGGTGTTAACAAACTCACGGTAGCAGTCCGCAAGCTCTCAACTTTAGATACTTGTAAAAACTCTCGGATTTTCTTTGAATAAAGGCTTTCGCTCATGGAACTAAAAAGTTTAAAGACGACTATTCGTCGTCTCTAATAAGTATAAACCAACAATGAAAAACTTAAAATACTCTAAGCTTTCTGCTTTTTGAGTACTTGGACTTGCCTCTCAAGAGTATCTAAACGGTTTTTGAGCTTTAAAATTTCTTTCGTAAAAGAATTGTCGTCTTCTTTAGTTCTTTTGGCCAAGGCCTCTAGATCCTTTCTCAGGGTTGCGATGTCCGTCTGGATAAAATCAAGTTTGATGGACTGTTCTGCAAATCCGCTAGAAACTTTGCCGTCTAAAGTTTCAAGTCTCTGTTGCAGCACCGTAAATTCTGCTTTAGTAGCTACGACCTTAAACTGATTATCAATCATTTCAAAACGAGCAAAAACCTTCTCAAACTGCTCACTGAGAAATTCATTCAACTCCTGATAGTGCTTATCAAAATATTCCTTAGTTAACTCCATATTCGTTAAGAAATGTATTATACATAAAATACCATACCGACTGGCTCTAAGCAATAACTAGAAAAAGTCTAGCGAATACGGGCCTCGTTTATTAATTCTCGGCGCATGTCCAGTACCGCCTCCAGTTGAAACACCAGCCTAGACTCCTCCATGGGACTCAAACTAAAAGTAAGATCTGCCAGTTGTCCGACTCGCCGGGAAAGCAACGAAGCTTCTACTTTAAGTTCGGATAGCAGCACGTCGTTCTCTGCTCCATATGCCGGTGCTGCTTCGCGCACCAACCAGCCAAAATTTTGGTTCATGACCGTGGGCCATGTAAATTGTAGTTGCATATAACTCCTCTCCCCTCAATACTGAGGGCGATGTATTAACGATAGGTCGGACTCAGAATACCTCGAAATTCATCGTTCACTATGAGCGGTACCCCGCGGATGGATTGCACCCGCAAGGCAAGCTCCTTAACCGCACACCGGTGTACCACGGCTTGACCGCTACTACAGTGCGCACACAGACGGCGTAACTGTTTTACTATATTTTCCTTGGTGAGCTCCATTTCGGACATGGCTTTATTCTCCTTTGTCTAGTACTACTCCGCCAAAGTAGCGATGAGTAAATACCAGCTTAGTTCCATAAAAAATGTGTTCAATCCCGCTAAACTTTTGTATACCTCCGGTGAGCGTGGTGAGGTAAGTCCACTTTCCTTCCTTAAACCGCTCCGGACCCCGAGGCTGAAAGGCTTCCTGCTTCTTACCTTTGGCCAATGCCAGCTTTAAAAAATTGAAGGTTTTTTGCGCAAATTGTTCATCGCCCTGGTAAGCGGCTTCCATACCTCCACCGTAGTTCTGAACCCAGACAGGTCGGTCTTTATACCACACCGTTTCTTTACCCCAAGATTTGAAAAAACCGCAAAAACTATCTCGATAGTACCAATCATTTTGCCGGTACTCCATTTCGTTGAAACCTTTATTCAACGGCTGTACGTACCCGCTCCCACCTGCATATGTGGCAAGGGCCGCAGCGCCAAAGAAGCCGTTCAATTGTTGTAATTCTACTTGCATAACATCTCCTTCAGGGTGCATTCAACAAGCTCTTTTTATACAAAGAGTGTTGCCTGGTGTAAATTGTGACACCCACTTTAGTTAAACTTCTGACGTATAAGCGCTATAGGGTACCCTGCAAAATCCTGAGAGAGAATAACAGCCCCTGTACTCTCTATAAACTTTCGCATCTCTTCGACAATTAACTTTGGCTCTGCCGTTGCCGTACCTTTAAATTCCACTTCTACAAAACTACCCAAATCTTTTACTAAATCAAAAGCAACTTCATAATCTTGGTACGTGTATATGTCTCTTTCCTTGTGTACTGTAACCAAATGCTTGAAATCCAGACTCTTCAATATATGGGCTGCTTTCTCCTGGTTGTCTATAGCTATTTCATACTCATCGCAATGATACGCCTTACCGTCCGAACCGTACTGCCAATTCTTATAGTTCAATGAATAAACTCCGTTGTCGCTGCGTAGCCTTAACCACTCCTTTATGGGTTCAACCTCCACAAAACTCCGATGGGCCGGCGAGTAATATTCGTCCACTTGAACAGAGCTTTTTTGATACTGGCCGTTTTCTTTTAAAAACTGGACTAACCGATCAACTTTATCGACCTTTACCTTAATCTCGATCTCAATATTATTCATAGTGCTTCGCTATTCCAGATTTCTAATTACGCCTACTACCTTACCTTGTATGCTCCACTCTTCTACAATAGGGGCTTGCGTCGCCCCCTCCAAGTGGCAGAGCCACATTGGAGCCTCCCCCTCACTTGAAAAACCATGTTCTACTCAAGATTGCGGATGACGCCTACTACCTTACCTTGTATGCTCCACTCTTCTTTAGGATATATATTCGGAAAGTCGGGGTTCTCGGCTTTGAGATAAGCCCTATTCTTTACGTAGAT
>JAEUSE010000073.1 GCA_016788805.1 Candidatus Doudnabacteria bacterium | reverse complement strand
TTAAAAATGGACGAAAATCATTTTTAAACGTAAAAATACGCCTTTTCTGCTACTGCAAAAAAGGGCTCAAATTTCTCCTACTCAATCACGAACATGCGCATATAGGCACTTTATCTTGTCAAGTGCCCTTTGTCAAGTGTTTTCTTTGTCAAACCGGAGACTATCCACACAGTCAGACTCGACCGTAATTGCACTTTCTATTTTGGCAAATGTATATATAAAATGCCCAATTTCTGATATCTCATTTCTAATGAAAACGGGGTTGGTCGTATCGCGATCCATATATTGGTCATTAGCAATTAGATATTAGATATTTCTGTTATAATTTCATTATGATTGGTTATTTAGAAGGGCATGTAGTCTACAAAACGCTCAGTTACACAATTGTAAACGTCGGAGGCGTTGGTTACAAGGTTTTTGTGGTGCCTCAATTGCTAGAAACTCCTCAGGGGCAAGCCATAAAAATGTTTGTATATCACAAAAGCAGCGATGATGGGCAGTCGCTCTTTGGGTTTCCAGACGTTGTCAGCCTGCATTTCTTTGAACTTTTACTCACTGTTTCCGGGGTTGGGCCAAAAATAGCCCTTTCCATACTCTCTTCGGGGGACATGAACACCCTTAAAGAAGCAATTGCCCAACAAGACAGCGCGTTTTTTAGCCAAATGGGTGGGATTGGCAAGAAAACCGCAGAACGCATTATTGTAGACCTTAAAGATAAAATTGGCATCCTTACGAGCGACGCTGCGAGCACTAATGGTTCAAGTGATGTGTTCGACGCGCTCACCGGTCTTGGCTACAGCACCAACGAGGCTAGACGAGTGCTTACGGACATAGACCGCTCCGCCCCCATGGAAGCGCAGCTGAAACAAGCACTGAAGCTTTTAAGTAAAACTTAAAAGCGAATTTCCAATTTCCAACATTCGGAACAAGCACTTTCATTAGACACCTGGCATTCCCCGATACTATGCTCGTACAAGAAATTAATACAGACAATAAACATACGTACGAAAAATTCGTCACACAAAATGGCGGAAGTTTTTTACAAAGCTGGGACTGGGGCGACTGGCAGAGCAGCAACAAGCGACAAGCGACAAGATGCATAGTGACAGACGGTGCTGGAAATCCAATGCTTGCCGCTCAGTTCTTGCGCTATACTCTTCCGCTGGGCCAGGAGTACTTATATTGCCCATACGGACCCGTAGCGGGGACAAGGGACAAGGGATCCACCTACGCCAAGGCTTCGGCGGACAGGCAAGAGACAAGTGAGGGGCTGGATGCGCTTATTGGACATGTAAGAGAAGCGTTCCCAAAAGCACTGTTTATACGCACTGAGCCCACAACTTCTCTACAACCTACAACCTACAACCTACAACCTACTTTGCACATTCAACCCGGAAGCACCATCCTTCTAGACATAAACAAACCCGAAGAAGGCCTCCTCTTGGGCATGCACCCCAAGACCCGCTACAACATTAAAGTAGCTCAAAAGCATGGCGTAGAAATTCGACTCCTTACACAGCCGGACGACCAACACTTAGCCGCACACATGATGCGAGACACATTAATTCGCCGAAGACTTGTGTCCCCTCCTCAAGAATACTATTTCAAGTTAATGGGCCATTTTTCTAATGGAACCACGCTTTCCACGCACACCTACGGCGCCTACTACAATAACGAACTTGTTGCCTGTGCACTCACCGTAGACTTTAACCATACCCGAACCTACCTCTTTGGTGGTTCTGCAACCGCGCACAAAAACGTCATGGCCCCTTATCTGCTCCACTGGACCATAATCAAAGACGCAAAAAATTATGGCTTACACACATACGACTGGTTTGGGGCGGAAGGCGCCGTAAGCGACGGCAGCGGCTTTGCCCGCTTTAAGCAAAGCTTCGGTGGAAACGTAGTCCAGTACCCCGGTGCTTTTGATACAGTTTTTAAACCACTCGCCTATCACGCCTATCAAGCAACTCGCCACCTCAACCGCTGGCTCAAACACTAAAATAAAAAACGCACGTATGTGCGATTTTTTATTGTCCGATTTTACTGCTTACTTATAAACTCCCCTGTTTCGTTCACGTCTATGGTTACGTCACCGCCGCGGTCGAGCTGTTTGGAAAGTAAAAGCTTCGCAATAACTGATTCTACGTGGTCTTGAATGTAACGACGAATGGGACGTCCACCAAGAAGTGGATCAAAAGCTTCCGTGGCCACTTTTTGTATGGCAGCATCGGTAAAGCCAAGCTTGATTTTCTTTTGGAGCAAGTTCTTAGTAACGGAAGCCAGCTGTAGCCGAGTAATTTGCACCACCTCTTCCGGCACCAGCGGCTTAAACAAGATAACTCCGTCAAAACGGTTTAAAAATTCGGGGCGGTAGTAATTGATTAATATTTTATCCAACAACTCCGATTTTATAGCGTCGGTAGTGCGACCCTCCCGAATGCCGGCTTGGATTTCCGGAGTACCCGCGTTGCTGGTTCCAATAATAATGGTGTGGGTTAAATCCAACGTCTGCCCGGCAGCTGTAGTAATGCGACCGTCTTCTAGCACCTGCAAAAATAAGTTCAACACGTCGGGCGAGGCCTTTTCAAGCTCGTCCAACAAAAACAAGCAGAACGGATAGGTCTTTAAATGCTCCACAAACGGCGTGCTGTGGGCGTCCCCCGGCATGCCCACCAACTTACGCATACCGTCATCACCCCGGTACTCGGACATATCTAACCGAAGCAAATATTTCTCGTCTCCAAAATACACTCCGGCTAGTGTTTTAGCCAACTCAGTCTTACCGACACCGGTCGGTCCGACAAATAAGAAAGAAGCCATAGGACGCTCACCGCTCGACAAACCACTTCTCGCTCGCCGCATACCTTCAGAAACCGCAGTAACCGCCTCCTGTTGTCCAATTAACCTCCGACCAATTTCTTCTTCCAGGTGCAAAAGCTTGTCCGCTTCATCCTGAGTAAAGCTGGAAGTAGGCACATGAGTTTTTTCGGCCATAACTTCCTGAATCAACTTAGGGGAAATAAGTTTTTGCGGACCTTTCGGCAAGCCCTTCACCCGATTCGCGGCCTCTTGCAAAATTTGAATAGCTTTTTGCGGTTGACCCACATCTTTAAAAAACTGGTCGGTCAACCTCACCGCTTCCTCTACTGCCTGATACTGAAAGAACGCTCCGGTTTGCGCTTCGAATTGACTAGCACGCATACTCGCGGCCAACATAACACCGGGCACACTCAATGCAGAGAGCTCGTAAGTCACAAAGCGCTCGTCAAAATTAGCGCTGTCGCGTAATTTAGTCTGATAATCCTCCGGCGTTGTAGTGGCAATAACCTGAATACTGCTGTTTTCCAGGTGGTTCACCAGCAACTCTAATACAGACAGCCCTTCACTTCCCGTAGCCTTAGCGAGCTGCTGCACATCGTCCAACGCAAAAATAATATTATTGGAATGCTCTGCTTCTTTAAAAATACTCAAAAGTGCCTGTTCGGCGGACACCTTACTCCCTAAGATACCGGCCAGCTCTAACCGAATAAGTCGCTTATCCTCGAGCGCGCTCGGCACCTGCTCGGCCGCCATCCGATAGGCTAAATCGGCCAAGACCGTACTTCGACCGGTACCAACCGGACCTTTAACCAATACGCTTTTACCGCTGGTAGCTAAAAGCTCTACAATTTTATCGGTGTCTTCATCCCGTCCGCGGGTAAGTGGGAGCCGGTGATATTTGGCGGCGATAGTCAGATCGACGCTGAACTGGTCTAAATACGGCGTCGGCACCGCGGTTAGACCTTTGTTAATCCCGCTATCGCTCTTGTGTCGGGCCAATTTTCTAAATACCCTATCTTGCTCAATGAGTAAATCTAAATTGAATACCCAGGCGGCAATAACTTCCAACTTTTCTTTACCCAAATCCAGATTAAAGAATATTTTTTGAATAGGGTGCTCATCCGGCAACTCTTCAACCAACGCGCACAACAACATTAAAGGATCAACCGAACGGTTTCGAAGCTTTAAGGCCTCTTGCAGTGCCAAAAAAGGCAACCGACCCACGTACACGGCTTCTGCCGCAGGATCTAGGACCGCGGTACTGAACATTTGCTCGGTATGCTTTTGTAGCTGTTCGGGATTGACCCCAAACCGATAAAAAACCATTTGAATGGAGGCGTGAGTGAGCAATGCCGAAAAAATATGTATGGTAGTCGCCTGCGTTCCACCGTGTTGAGTCATTAAGCTGGGCACCAAGTTCCACACTTCTCGCGCACCGCGAGTAAACAACCGAAACACATCTACCGTTGAGCCGGTCTTTGACCATTTGGCTACGTTTGCCCAGGACAAAACCCGAGTCACCTCATACTCCGCTGCCTCGTGGATACGCTTTGCCCACAAAAACAGACCGGCCAGTACACCAATCCAGGTAAATAAATTGTACCAATGGGGACGAAACATAAACAACGGGTCCCGATCCTCGAGTCCGAGCCGAAACACCCCATAGACCACGGCCATAAGCCCGACCGCACAAATGCCGTAAATAATCAGGTCTACTAAACGACCCGCCGCATAAACCGCTTTTTCGGTAGCTACCCGCCCGGCACTAAAATCTCCCGTAAACACAAACTGCGCGCCTTCGCGATTTGCGGAAACCCCCCATGTCCCATCTCCCTGGCCGAATTGTAATTCTTGATTTTCCATACAGGTTACAAAAACAACGAAAACAACTGATAGACAATCATAATAATTGCAAACGGCAAGGCCAATAAGTGCACAAAAAAGAGCGCTGCTACATATCCGAGGCGAATAACTGTCCAGGCGAGAATAAACACCAACAAAATAACTCGAATGAACGCGCTAATTGCGCGACCCTGTCGGGTAGTGTCGCCGTACAACGGCTGAGCAATATTCTTTAGAAAAATAAGCAGACCGGTCGAACGCAACACATACCGGTAGCGCTCCTTGGCATGCGACCAGGCGAGCTGTAGACCTTCGCTGTACCACCACACAGGAAAGGCAAAAATGGAAAGCGGTTGATTGTTCATACTATTAGTATAACAGCCCTATTGCGGCGACCACGGTGCTTCTCCGCCACGCCACTGGTGTATATTCCCCAAATCAATACTCTCAACCAAACAATTTGGACCTCTGCTCACAATGAACTCAACAGCCTCCGCTACATCTTCCGGCCTCAAAAGCCTGTCTACGTCTTTTGAGCCCCAGGTATTCACACCCCATGCGTGTACGGTGCTAACTTTAATCCGACCGACAAATTCATTCCTTAAAACATTGGCAAAGTTGCTAATTGCCGCTTTGGTCGCAGCATAGACACTTTCGCCAACAATACTTGATTTCGCTGCCATAGAGGACATGAATACTATATGGGGATACTCAGCTGCTTTTAGCAAAGGCAATAGCCCCTTAGTAAGGAGCATGTGCGCCCGTAGGTTTGTATCCAAGACTTGATTGATCTCATGTTCGTCCATATCCTCGAACTTTTTAAGCACCAGTAGCCCTACGTTGTTTATAAGAATAT
>JAEUSE010000072.1 GCA_016788805.1 Candidatus Doudnabacteria bacterium | reverse complement strand
GTACAGACCTCCACGTTTGTACCCACGATTAAAGGAGGTGCGCAATGCGCACAATATTTAAAGCTTTCACCTTTTTCGCCCTTACCATTGCCGCCGTGACAGTGGTCGCGGCTGTCGCGAACAACAAACCAAGACGGTAATCTTTACGCGCAGCCATCTGCGCATCACAACCCGCGAGTAGCGGAGAACAGAGTTCAACCAGGACTCTCTTCCCCACCACCCGCGGCTTTTTAATATATAAAAACTACACATTTCTGCCGACGCGGAAATGTGTAGTTTTAAATCTTTTAAAATTTGCATTTCAATAGTCAACCTCGTGCTGCCTCGAGTTTGGACACGCGAGTGTCTGATTCATCTAAATGATAGTTCGTCGCAGCGCGTTCTTGATCCAGCCGCTCCACAATGTGCAAAATTTTATCGGTATTGTCTTGCAAGCCATGCATAGATACTTTCAGTTCTTGCACGTCTTGTTTAAGAACTTTTAAGTCTTCATCATGCTCAAGCAACTTTTCGTAAATTTTTGTTTCGTTCATATATGTCTCTCCTAATACTCAACATATTAGACCCACTCTCTAGCGCTGTCAAAAACCCCAGACAAACTCAAAAGAGCTGCCCACATAGGCAGCTCTTTCTCTATAAGCTAGTAGCTAGAAGCTGTAAGCTTATCTCGGTAGCCGAAGAGGCTACTTGATGATTTTGGTTACTACGCCGGCACCAACGGTGCGACCGCCTTCGCGGATAGCGAACTTACCTTTTTCTTCCAAAGCCACCGGAGTAATTAACTTCACGGTTACCTTCAAGGTATCACCAGGCATAACCATTTCGGTACCTTCCGGCAAAGTTACGTCACCGGTCACGTCGGTTGTACGAACGTAGAACTGAGGCTTGTAACCCTTGAAGAATGGAGTGTGGCGACCACCTTCATCTTTGGTCAAAACGTAAATTTCAGCTTCAAACTCGGTGTGGGGAGTAATAGAACCCGGTTTGGCCAAAACCTGACCGCGCTCTACTTCTTCCTTCTTAATACCGCGGAGCAATACACCGGCGTTGTCACCGGCCATACCCTTGTCCAACTGCTTGTTGAACATTTCAATACCGGTTGCAACGGTCTTAGCGGTAGCTTTCAAACCAACAATTTCAAGTTCATCGTTGATGTTCAAAGTACCACGCTCAATACGACCGGTTACCACAGTACCGCGACCTTCAATGGTGAAGATATCTTCAATCGGCATGAGGAAAGGCAAATCGGTAGCGCGTTCTGGCTGAGGAATGTAAGAATCCAAAGCTTCTACGAGCTTCATAATCGCAGGCTCACCAATTTCGGAAGTGTCGCCTTCAAGAGCCTTGAGAGCGGAACCACGGATGATTGGAGTAGTTGCACCTGGGAATTCGTACTTGGTCAAAAGATCACGAATTTCTTCTTCAACAAGGTCCAAAAGTTCAGCATCCTGAACCATATCTACCTTGTTCATAAATACCACGATGTATGGTACACCTACCTGACGAGCGAGCAAGATATGTTCGCGAGTCTGAGGCATAGGACCATCAGCGGCGGAAACTACCAAGATAGCACCGTCCATCTGAGCGGCACCGGTAATCATGTTCTTGATATAGTCAGCGTGACCAGGACAGTCAACGTGAGCATAGTGACGCTTGTCAGACTCGTACTCAACGTGAGCGGTGTTAATGGTAATACCACGGGCTTTTTCTTCCGGGGCATTGTCAATCTGGTCGTAGGCGCGAGCCTTGGACTTACCGGACTTTGCAAGTACGGTAGTAATAGCCGCAGTTAAAGTGGTCTTACCGTGGTCAACGTGACCAATGGTACCCACGTTCACGTGCGGCTTTGAGCGATCAAACGCTTCTGCTGCCATGTGTGTGTATCCTTCTCTCTCCGCTCGAGTTTCCCTTGCCGCTGCAGCCTATCGATTTAGCTTCAACGCCAAGGGTGCCTCTTTTTATCTCGAAGATCACCCATAGCCTCGGCGTAGGGTGATGCATCTGGAATCCAGAGCGAAATTAATTAATAATGAGACAAAATTAAGCACGTCACATTACTGTGTGCGCTAAAAAGATTATACCTAAAAGCTCTTTTACTTGTCAAAGTATTGACACAAACGCTCTTACGTGCTACTATATCGCCGCGTCGTGTAAACATGTGGGCATGGTACCGCCCACCCGATCCACCACAACCCGGCATTCCGCCGAGTTGTTTTATATAGGAAAAACAAACATGAAAACCCTCTTATTTTGTTCAGCGGTGATTTTGGCCTTAGCTTTCGCTAACACCACCGCGTTGGCACAGTCACAACAGTTTACCAAAATTGTTATCAAAGTCGTCAGCTCAACAGGCAGTGCGGTAGAGGGCGGCACCGTGAAAATTAATCAAAAAGGATACATTCGTACTTGTACGATAAATGAGTTCAATGAGTGCGAAATTCCCGACGCCCCGGAAGGAAAAACAGTCTTCATCGTGGAAATCCCTGCCACCAAGGAGGCAGCGAGAGAAGTATTCCAAATTGAAATAACAAAATACCGTACCTTTACGGTGACGGTAAAACCGAAATGAGGGGAAACTTTATATAGTCACGAAAAGCGGCAGAACACTCTGCCGCTTTAGTATTTATATTGTCTATTTTGGAAATAATTAACTTTAAAAAGAATTATCCGGGCCGTCAAAGTTGAAACTGGGGTCTATAACTTCTTCTCGCAAGTCCTGCCGGGCTAATGGGTTCACTTCTACTCGGGGTACGGTTTGAGCGGGTACAAAGTTTGCCGCCTGCTCCCGTAATTGCGCTATAAGTATTTCTCTATTCGCCGCTTCCGCATCAAGACCAGACATTGGAGCGTCCACGCCAGGTTTGGCTTCAAAACTTGTCTCTTGTCCCTTCCGCCTCGGGTCGACTCCCGAGTCGAGACGGGTGTCTCTTGTTCCTGTCGACTTCAGCCGTTCGTACTCCCCCACCCCCATGAGTACCAACTTCACATCCCCTGTGGCGTCCATAATAAACACTTTCCCCTGTTCATCCTGACAAAGTTTGACTATATCCTCAACTGTTTTCATATATGCGCATTTACCAATTACCTACATAGTAACCAAAAGACCCCTCGCCGTCGAGGGGCCTTTTTTCTAAAAGCTAGCAGCTGATAGCTAGAAGCTTCTTTTACATGCCTTTACGAACATTGATGCCCTGACGGCTTTCAATAATCTTCTGAGCAATGTTATTTGGCACTTCAGCGTAGTGATCAAACTCCATGGAATAGCTGGCTTGACCTTGGGTCATACTGCGCAAGCTGGTGGCATAGCCGAACATTTCAGATAGCGGCACCATCGCGTCAATAATCTTCAAATGCAAACGGTCATTCATTTCATGAATTTGCGCACGTTTGGAGTTGAGGTCACCAATAACGTCACCCATGTTGGTTTCCGGAGTGGTCACTTCCACTTTCATAATCGGCTCAAGGATGATAGGGCTGGCTTTCTTAATAGCATCTTGCAAACCTTTGGAAGCTGCAATCTTAAAGGCCATTTCCGAACTATCTACTTCGTGGTAGCTACCATCGTACACAGCGGCACTAAAGTCAACCAACGGGTACCCGGCAATCACACCGTTAGCGGCAGACTCCTGAATACCTTTATCAATTGGTTTGATGTATTCCCGAGGAATAACACCACCCACAATTTCATCCTTAAACTCGTACCCCTTACCACGCTCCAGTGGTTCAACCCGCAGGTACACATGACCGTACTGCCCTTTACCACCGGTCTGACGAATGTACTTAGACTCAGCAGTCGCGGTAGCTTTAATGGTTTCGCGGTAGGCTACTTCCGGTTTACCCACATTGGCTTCCACCTTAAACTCGCGCTTCATGCGGTCTACAATAATTTCCAAGTGAAGTTCACCCATACCGGCAATAATGGTCTGCTGGGTTTCTTCGTTGGTAGATACTTTAAAGGTTGGGTCTTCTTCGGCCAGCTTTTGCATAGCAATACCCATTTTTTCCTGGTCGGCCTTGGTCTTAGGCTCAATAGCCATGGAAATAACCGGATCGGCAAACTTAATCGACTCAAGCTGGATGGGCTTATCTACGTCACATAAGGTATCGCCCGTAAAAGTGTCTTTCGGACCCACCAACGCACAAATATCACCGGCAAATACTTCCTTTACTTCATCTCGTTCGTCAGCCTTCATGCGTACGATACGCCCAACGCGCTCTTTGTTACCGGTACGAGCATTCAATACGTAACTACCGGCTTCCAGTTTTCCGGAGTACACACGGAAGAAACACAAACGTCCCACAAACGGATCAGTGGCAATCTTAAAGGCCAGTGCCGTAAAGGGCTCAGAGTCGGACGGTTCACGAAATATTTCTTCCCCGGTTTTGAGGTCGTGGCCTTTTACCGAACCCTTATCGGTTGGACTCGGCAAGAAGTTCACTACGCAGTCCAACATCATTTGCACAATAATACCGCGGTTGTCTCCACCAATAACGGGGAAAAACTTACCGGACTGAGTGGCTTTACGAATGGTCTGCAACAACTCAAGCTCGGTTAACTCCTCACCGGCTAAATACTTCTCCATCATGGAGTCGTCATACTCAACCACTTTTTCCACTAACTTGTGGCGCCACTCTTTGGCCTTCTCCATCATGTCCGCCGGAATGTCGCTTACGGTAAACTCTTTGTCGTGGTATTCCTTGTAGGTATAGGCTTTCATTTGGACCAAATCCACCACACCGCAAATGTCTTTCTCAAAACCAATGGGGATTTGCACCGGCATAGCGTTCGGCGACAAGCGTTTGTGAATAGAATCTAAAGACTTGTAAAAGTCACCGCCGGTTTGGTTAATCTTGTTTATAGAACACACGCGAGGCACACCGTACTTGTCGGCTTGGCGCCATACAGTCTCGGACTGAGGTTCTACACCCATTTTACCGTCAAACACAGTGACCGCGCCGTCCAGCACGCGCAAAGAGCGCTCTACTTCTACGGTAAAGTCTACGTGTCCGGGGGTGTCGATAATGTTAATTTTATACTTCGTGTCTGGCGCAAGTTTAATATGCTGTGGGGACCAATAACAGGTAACGGCCGCAGAGGTAATAGTAATACCGCGCTCGCGTTCTTGCTCCATCCAGTCGGTTACGGTTTCACCTTCGTGTACCGCACCAATTTTGTGAATCATACCGGTGTTAAAAAGAACACCTTCGGTAGTGGTAGTTTTACCCGCGTCAATGTGGGCAATAATACCAATATTTCTTGTAGCCTCAATGGGATATTCTCGGGGCATATGTTTTAAGTTATCTTGACTAGTCTTGATATTTTAACTATAAATATTGGTTACTCTAATAAATATAACAAGTAAAAGGAGAAACCATGAGAGCCGCCGTAATGACACTGGCCGCGATGGCTGCAATCGTCGGGGTGATTGGAGCCCTAGAATACAAAATCGAATGGCTGTGGCTCACGGCCGGAGGCCTATTCGTCTTAGCACTTGCCGACTGGGCCTTGCCCGGAAGCGGTGAGGA
>JAEUSE010000071.1 GCA_016788805.1 Candidatus Doudnabacteria bacterium | reverse complement strand
ACTTTGGTAATTTCGGCAGCCTTCACACCCAACTCCGGGTAAGAGTCTTTGTAGGTTAAAATAACGGCGGCAACTGCATTCGGTACCCAATCGGCAGTACTCCCCAGCATGCGCACAGCCACCATGGCCCGACGCAGCAAACGACGCAACACATACCCCCGATCTTTGTTCGATGGCACCACGCCGTCGCTCACCAAAAACACGCTCCCCCGAATATGGTCAGCCACAATGCGCATTTGCTTGGTCACTTCTGTAGACTCTCCATACGTCCGGCCGGTTACCTGCTGAATATACTCAATGAGTACCCACAACAAGTCTATTTTAAACATGTCCGGGTCATTACCCACCGCGGCCAACATGCGCTCAAGCCCACCGCCAAAATCCACGTTTTGCTGCTTGAGTTTTTCAAATACGTCTTCTGCTTTAATGTATTCCATGAACACATTATTACCAATTTCCATAAACCGACCACAGTCGCAATTCACATGACACGGCTCGTCTTTCCACTCCGAATGTTCATGCAAATGCAGCTGTTCACCAAAGTCCCAAAACATTTCTGTGTCCGGCCCACCAGGCTCCCCCACGGGCATGTTTTGCGGTACGCCGGCACGGCTCCACCAGTTCTTTTTTTCATCGTAATAAAATATACGCCCACCTTGCATGCCGTCCCGTTCCGGGAAGTCTACAATCTCCGCACTAATGCCTTTTTCACTAAATAACTTCTGCCACAACTCGGCGGACTCGGTGTCCCGAGGTATGTTCAAATTGTCATTACCCCGAAAGCAGGTTACATATATCCGGTTTGGGTCCAGCCCAAGCTCACGAGTTAAGAACTCAAACATCCAGGAAATTTGCTCCTGTTTAAAATAGTCCCCCAAGGACCAATTGCCCAACATTTCAAAAAAGGTAGTATGGCGGTTATCACCCACTTCTTCTATGTCTTGTGAGCGAAAAGACTTCTGAGAATCCGTAATACGAGTCCCCTCCGGGTGCGGCGCACCTAATAAATACGGCACCATGGGCTGCATGCCGCTGCCCGTAAAGAGCGTGGTAGCGTCATTTTCCGGTACGAGAGACGCCGACGGCACTATCGCATGGCCGTGCCTTGCAAAGAAATCTAAATATTTTTTACGTAATTCTGCTGCTTTCATATATAGAAATATATCAAAAAATGAAAGCCCTGTCATTTGACAGGGTCTTTCAGGGTAATTGCACTATTTAACCGCTTCTTCGAGAGCCTTATCTAACTGCGGGTCTTTCTGATTTTTTATGTCGTCTTCGGAAAGCTTAACTTCCATATCCGGAGCAATACCTTCTTTGTTTATGTTGTGCCCGCTCGGGGTAAGCCATTTTGCGATAGTTACTTTAAGAGCACTCTGTCCGGGCAAGTCCAATACCTGTTGTACACTACCTTTACCAAACGATTTTTCCCCGACCAATTGGGTTAAATGGTAGTCGCGCAGTGCGCCTGCCAAAATTTCCGAAGCCGACGCGCTGCCGCCGTTAATTAAGGTTATGGTCTTGGTCCCGGCAAGCGTACCTACCCCCTTAGAAGCATACTCCGTGTTTTTACCGGTGCTGTGCGCTTCGGTAACCACCACTTTATCCTTTGGTACCCAATAGCCGGCCAAATCTACCGCTGTTTCTAAGTAGCCGCCCGGATTACTCCGCAAGTCCAAAACCAATGCGTCCACACTCTTGGATAATAGCTCTTGCACCCCTCGGTTAAACAACAAGGAAGTGTCGTCACCAAACCGAGTAATTGTCAAAAGCCCTACTTTCTTATCCTTGCCTTCGGCATTCTTTACAGACCTTACCTCCCACTTAACAGATTTGATAACTATTTGGTCCCGTTTAATTTTTACATCAAAGGTGTTCGTACGCCCCTCCCGGTAAATAGTCAAGGTAACCTCGGTATCTTTCGGGCCGCGAATACGCCGTACCGCCTCTTCGGTAGACCAGCCATTGGCTACTTCGTCGTTCACTTTTACAATAATATCTTTCGGTAACAGACCAGCATTTTCGGCCGGAGTACCATCCAAGGGGGCGATTATAACAATATTACCGCCCTGCTTACCGATCTCCGCGCCAATACCTTCAAACTTGCCGGATAGGTCTGTCTCAAAACTCTTCAGTTCTTCCGGTGTAAAAAATTCCGTGTATGGGTCGCCCACCGACTCTACCGCGCCCTTGACCGCGCCGTATAAAATTTTCTGATCGTCGGTCGGTTTCTCGATATGATTGGTTTTTAGCTTATTGATGGTTTCCCATAATAAGTTATAGTCGACTGTTTGCGGCTGGTCCTGCTGATTAACTATTTTGAACGACTTGGGCTGAAATTTAAAGCCCGCGCTCCCCTCAGCATAGCCAAACCGAAAAGCACCGAAAATTAACAACGCGATCAAAAACGCACCGAGAGTTCTTTTCAGGTAACGATTGCCATAGCCGGAGGCCGGTTGTTGTGTGTCTTCCATATTTTAAATGCAGAATGATGAATTAAGAATTCAGAATTTTACGTATGCCGAATTTGGAGAATTCCTCATTCTACATTCTGAATTCCACATTGAAACTATTTGCTGACTATTGCCTGCTTACGAAAGGCATTCTTGGTTAATTGTAGCACGTAGCGCGCCCAAATACCTATATAGACCAGCCAGTTTAGTAAAAACGGATACGTCCGAGCAAGATGCTTCTGGTAGTACTGCCACATGGTGTTATGAAACTCATACAAGGCTTTCTTGGAGTTCTTCTTTGAGCTAGACCCTTTGTAGTGCATGGTTGTAGTTTTTGGATAATACCACACTTTAAAACCGGCATCGTGGGCCTGCTTGCACCAATCCAAATCCTCGCCGTACATAAAAAACCGTTCATCTAATAAGCCAATTTTTTCATAACATGCGGGACCCACGAACATAAAAGCGCCCACACACGCGCCAATCTCCATTTCTTGGTCGGGGTCGGTATGTGACAAGTTATACCCTGCCACCAGTTTGGACTTGGGTAACAAAAAAGATAGTCCGGTTACCCGCATGAGCGCGTTCCACGGGTCAGGCAAACTACGGCGAGAAGCGGCGTCCAGTGTACCATCGCCTTTTACGAGCTTGCAGGTACTTATACCCACATCCGGCCTGGACTTCATAAAATCCATCATAACCTGCAAAGTCTCGGGTGCAACCTTAGTATCCGGATTAAGCAATAATTTATACGCGCCTTTAGACACCCTTAACCCCCGATTATTACCTTTTGCAAAACCTTCATTGGTGTTTTTAATGAGCACAAGCTTGCCTGCCAACTCCGGGCGGGACAAATACTCGGTTTCCACCATTTCTACTGTACCGTCCTGTGAGTCATTATCTACCACAATAACCTCGTACTCAAAGTTCACCCGCGACGCAAACACCGCGTCCAGGGCGACCCGAAACACCTCTTTACACTTATACGACACTATAACAATTGATAACTCCATACGATTAACCTAACAAGCCTTTATTGATTAACAATTTTGCCCAACCTGCGCTCTTGCGATGCTGTTGTATCCATTGCCGCTTTTTCCACATGAGCGGCAGCTGTTTGAACAGAGTAGGAATAATTTTTAGAGTAGTAGTTTCGAATAGAACAATATAGCCTAACATGAAAAACTCTCGCACAAAAAATTTCCAATAAAACCTGGGAAAGTTTTTTATTACCACAAACATATGGTTTTTATAATTATACTGCTTAATCCACGCGGGAAACTTTTTGTGATGCTTCACGAACTCGTTTACGTCTTTGTACCCTTTCTTGCTGGCCGCGGCTGTCCGGCCGTGGTAGCCCACCGCACCCGGGACATACTTACACACATAACCCGCGTTACCAATACGCAAAGACAAGTCCACATCTTCCCAGTACATATCAAAATCGATATCGAAATATTCAAAAGCAGATTCAAGGTTCGAGGTTCTAGATTCTGAACCTCTTTGGTTACTTGTCCCTTGTCCCTTGTCCCTTGTCCCAACTAATGGCATCTTTACTGCTTCTAGGGCACTTTTGCGATACATGCACGCAGCCCCGTCTACCCCCACCACATCAAACATGGTGTCGTATTGGCCTTTGTCCTCCTCATTCTGCCCGCGACTTTTACCTCGACCGTTGCGAGAACAAATTATACCCGTTGTATCCAACACTTTAGTAGCCGAGTGTGATTCAAAATCGTATTGATATATTTTCCCGTTTGCCGCACCCACCTGTGGGTCGTCAAACGCGGTAAGTATCTTCTCTACATAATTCGGTTCAAGAATAAGATCTTGATTCACCAACTGAAAGAATTCCGTTTCTACCGTACCAAAAACTAAGTTATGCCCGCGTACAAACTTTAAGTTCTCACCCGTGTCGATAATTTTGACTTGCGGGTAATGCGCTTGGATATATTCTTTGCCGCCATCCTCATTACCATTAATAACCGCCACAACCTCTACATCTTTATACGTTTGGTTTACCATCGCGTCAAAAGACTGCGGGATGTACTTCATTCCGTTATAAACCATTTGTACTAACGTAACCTTTGCCATAGCCTAATATATCAAAATTACTAACACCTACCTAAAAAATCGGCTTACAGATTTAGCTCCCGCTCTACTTTCCCACGCCCAACCCAGACGGGTTAGCTCCCATCACATACCGGGCCGCCCCCATAAGCACAAAAGTATACAAGAGTATCTTATCATTCAGCCAAGTAACATCAAACACACTGTAGGCTAAAAACCAAATCCACACGATAAATATTGTAGTAATGAACACCGTTTCCGCCGTAACCTGCCGGCTTGCGACGTACTTCCATGCCCGCTGAAAAAAGCCCAACCACATGAGGCCAAACAATATAAGCCCCACCACACTCAACTCTACCAAAAGTTGCAAGTACAAACTATGGGCGGTTATATATCGCTGGGGCAAATTATACATACTATTTTCCTGGCTTGCCACTTCTTCAAAACTAATGTCTTGATTTTTAGAAAGCGTAGCTACAAAATTCCCATAACCAACCCCAAGCGGGTGCTTGAGCGCGTACACCGAAGCCGCTTTCCACATTTCTAGCCGACCGGCGTTGGAAGTTTCCGCGGGGTCAATAATACTCGCCACCCGATCCAGCGTCCCGCCGCCCCCGCTCTTGCGTATCCACACAAACGCGCGGTCCAACAGGGGGGATGCCTCAAACAAAATAACCACCAGCAACAAGGCCGCAAACACGGGTACTACATAATGCTTGAGTCGGGTCCAATAGTACAAAAAGCCGACCAGCAACAACGCTGGAACCATACCGGCCCACACCCCGCGGGTGCCGGAAATAATTAAAGCCAAGCAGGCGAACACCACTGCTACCCAAACAGCGCGTGCAAAAGACCTGCCGACTTCGGTAACCGGACCAAAGCCTTTCACTCGCGCGAACAGCAGCGGCAAGGCAAACGCTAAAAACAATACGCAAACCATAGCAAACGCGTGACTACTGGTCATAACGCTAAACATGCGTAAAGTCTTTTCTTCTCCCTGCACCGTAACCCAGGAGTTGGAATACTGCAGC
>JAEUSE010000070.1 GCA_016788805.1 Candidatus Doudnabacteria bacterium | reverse complement strand
GTCGAAGAAACCAACGGCCAGGTGCCCGGCCCGATGCACCCGACCTTCCAGATGGATAACTTTGGTGGCGATTCGCACTTTGAAGCCAAGTTTGAGATTGAGTGGTATCGGATTTACGCTGCGCCTTGATAGGGTAGGCAACAGATCATGCTTATAAAAGCTCCGACCTCGCGTCGGAGCTTTTTGAATGCTCGGCAGACCCGTCTTACCAAGCATTATGGCCACGCCTAAGCCCCCGTGCACGCTTATGTTTATAAGACGACCATATTGACATGGTCCCGCCTTTAACAGCCCCACGGCCTTCCTGCGTTGCCACAGGGGCAAAATACGCGGCAATATGACCCATCAACCAATCTGTTTTTCCCACCAACAATGCTATAATGAATCCCAGTTACCGGACAACCGGACATTTCGGGGTGTAGCGCAGTTGGTAGCGCGTACGGCTGGGGGCCGTGAGGTCGCAGGTTCAAGTCCTGTCACCCCGACCAAAAGGAACTTTTTCTAAATCCACCATCAAATTGTATGGTGGATTTAGTTTTATAACAGATACAAAGTCGTTGTTCGCACGCAGGTTCAACACTACCTCACGGTAGACTAAATCTTCTTCGACTAAATCCTTCGTTTTGAGTAGTGTTTCCAGATACGAACGGACAAGTTCAACGAACTGTTGCTCGGTCGGCAAGGCACGGCTTACTCGCTCTAGCTCGCTCTCGGCTTGAGCAAGTGTCGCTTCTTTGGCAGTTACTATCTGTTGCTGTTCTTCCAGCTTGCCCTTGTGGTGTTTCTTGTAAGCTTCGAGGTCGTCTCGCTGGAGTATCTGGTATTTTGAGTAGTTGTTTTGTTCTTTCTTGAGGTCAAGTTTGGCTTCGGCTACTTTACGCTGGGCAATTGACTTATCGACTTTGAGCTGTTCTTCAAGGCGACCAATGTACTGTTTGTAAGCTTTCTCTGTGTTCTTGGTCAAATGCTTGAGTGTCCACGCTATATGAGCTGTCAGGTACTTGAGGCGTATGCTTTTAGGTAGTGGCTTACCAAACCGCTCGGTAGCTTCTTTGGGTTTATGTCGTAGACAGTCTTTGTTCTTACAGTAAAAGCTGATAGTGTAGCTACCAGCGTTTTTGCCTTTGGTGAGCTTGGTTCGCTGGAAACCCATTATACTGTCGCAGAAGTCGCAGATAACCTTCTCACGCAAGATACCGAACTCTAGCCGTTGAGCATTGGTTTTGCGTCCAGCGTACTCCTTCTGGAAGGTGTCGGCGGTATTTTTACTCAAGACAATATGCTCGTCAGTCGTTACAAGCGGTACAAAGGTGTAGATTTCGTGCAAGTTGGCATAGTTCTTGCCGTACTCGTAAACACCGCAGTAAAACGGGTCGCTCAACAGCTTGGCAACGGTCTTTTTGTTGAGCTTCGACTTCTTGTACGGCTCATCTTGGTACTTACGATAGCTAAAGCCCGAACTGTTCAAGAACTCGGCAACTTCTTGATTGGTTTTACGCTCTTTGAGCCTCATTTCGACGGCTTGGCGTAGGAGTTTCCAGTTCTCGGTATCTGGCAGGAAGTAACCACTGTCTAAATCGACATAGTAGCCCTTCTTGATAACGCCGACATATTTACCATCTCGAATAGCCCCTGTAATACCCCTCGAAACATCGACAGATAGCTTGTCGGAATACTGTTTTGAGGTAGCAAACAAGATACCCAAAAGCATCTTGCCGTTAGGGTTATTCTCGAACTGGTACGTCTTGAAATGCAAGTCTTGTATCTGTTCAAGGTCAATCATCTCGATAATTTCGCCTGCTTCTTTCATATTGCGAGACAAGCGGTCAGGCGACCACGCCAGCAAACCGTGATACTTACCAGTTTTGAAGCCCATAAGCATAGCGTCAAAGATAGGGCGATTGCCAGACTTCTTTGCCGAAGCACTCTCTATAAAAATATCCTCGGTTCGAACTTTTACACCTATCTGGTCGGCGAGGAACAGGCACTCGGTCTGCTGGTCTTCCAGTGAGCGAACTTGCTTGGCTTCGTCATCGGTAGATTTACGAAGGTACATCACATAGCGACGCTTTTCTTTCGGCAAGATACGTTGACTACCCTCGGTAGCTTTAGCGTAGTAGTCAGTGAGCTTGGCTACATCATAGCTACTCTCTGGTAGAGCGAAGACGTCGCCTTTGTTCTTTCCTTCGGTCATATGGTCATTATAGCACAAGAAGTATTGACAAAATAAGACGATTATGCTAATATGTTCGTATGACAAATCCAGAGAAAGTACAACCAAACACAGCCGAACAACTGACCAAAGCTATAGACGCTAAGTTTGATGCTGGGGTTTCTCGTCGTGGTGGCATCGTTCGTGACCACGAGGAGTCTCTGGCACTGATACCAACTACGCCATTGAGCCACTGTCCTACCGCATCAAGAGTTTATCTTGAGCGACCAATTCCAGAAGAAGCTGACGAGGCTTCTGCAAAATGGACAACTTTCGGCGGTCATAGGGTTACTGTTTTTGAGAGTGGTGGTCAAATCCAAACGGATTTTCTCGCTAGAGATGGTGAAGTCCTCAAGAGGCAAATTGTATCTTATCCAGGCGATTTTGAGCCACTACGGGGTGAAAGTGAAGATGAACAACTACTTCGACGGGCAGATGAACTGCTTGGTGATGCTATGAGCCTTATGGCACTTGGTGCAGTCGAACGTGCAACAGAAGTTAGGAAACGTAACGTGGGTGAGGCAATATCACCTCAAGAAGTCGATGAACTTTTAGGCTGGATTAGCGAAGCTATACCAGAGCAGCAGTAGTATTGGTTCAACGGTTTTTACGTATATGTAGAACGACGCCCTTTTAGAGGGCGTTTTCTTGTATAATAGGCTTGTCTAAACTGTTTACAACGCAATAGGAGCCGTCGGCTTTATCCGTCAGCGTATTTCACCGTAGAAAGGGGCATCGCCCGAAACAATAGGTGAAAGCCTGTTGCGGAACAAACAGTTTAGACACCGTTGGCGGTGTCCCTTTTTATATACGGCACTCTCACGGTTTATAACAACTAACCAAGGAGTGTCTCAAATGAAAGACCGCAAGACGTACAAAATACTAACTCTCTGTAATCTTATATGCCCCATCGGCATCAACAGATTTTATCTTGGCACGGGTAGTGTCGGTCGGGCTATCTCGCTCGACTACTTTTATTTCGGGGCAATAGCCGACCTGTTCTATATGGACAAGACGTTCGACGAAGCTATGGCAAAACGTGGCTTTGTGAACACGAACACTCGCAACGAACAAGGCAAATAAAACCAACAAATCCAGCCTTTCCTAACAAACCAAAACAGCCTACCCCTGTTTAGCTCGTTTTCGGTTGTTGGGCAATTTTTGTGCGTCCACCCCTGTTCGTAATTGTTGGGTGAAAAGCCAAAAACAAACCATTTTTTCTCACTCGCAAAAATGTAGCTAGGCGGTAAGTTTACGCCCTGCTCACATAACCGCACCTCGACAGGTAGGGGGGCTACTCGGCCTCGTCTTCGGCTCGTATATTACGGCTACCGTCAGGCGTGTACACTGGCTTGTCTTCCCAAGGTGCAGTGTCTTGAGCCGACTGTTGCTCGGGTGCTTGTTCTTCTGGTTGCGTGTCTTCGTTAGTATCGCTCATAACTACATTAGGACTTACGCACTTGCATAAAACCGTGCCGTCAGGCACGCTTGTTCTGTAAGGAGAAAACAAACATGAATCACCTAGTAACAATTGTCGATCAACCATGAGCGTCACTGCTCAGATGTATGGGCAGTTCCTCATTAATACACCACACAATGTCACGGCTACGTTCTTCGCCGACACGGCGTCCAGCTTCTCTCACGATCAGGTCACTCGCTTTCTGGCTCGCAGCAAGTTATCACCTCGTATTGTCCGGGCTAAGGCCTTGGCCGACATACCACTGTCGCCACACGGTTTCGTGTTGTTCGATGACACGGTCATTGACAAAGATTTCAGCCGGGAGATTGAGATGGCTCGCACTCAGTACTCTGGCAATGCCCATGGCATTGTCCGGGGTATCGGTGTTGTGACCTGTGTCTATTACAGTCCCGACGTTGACCGGTTCTACGCGATTGACTACCGTATCTTTGACCCTGAACGGGATGGTCAGAGCAAACTTGATCATGTCTGGGATATGCTTGATGTGCTACAGGCCAAGAACGTGTCCTACGGCTACGTCCTTATGGACAGCTGGTACGCGGTCACTGAGCTTATGGTGCATATCTCAGATCTGGGGAAGATCTACTACTGCCCCGTAAAGAATAACCGGCTGGTCGATGACAGTGGTAGCCCCAAAGGCGGCAAAGCCGCCTACAAGCCCGTCAGCCAATTGGAGTGGGATCAGATGACCCTAGAGCACGGTAAGCTCGTGAAAGTCAAAGGCTTCCCCGGAAGCATGAAAGTAAAACTCTTCTGCGTGCCGGTTTCTACCAACCGGACAGATTATGTCGTGACGAACGACCTAACTCAAGGATCGGCAGATGGTGTACGAAAAGCGTCTGCCATCCGTTGGAAAATTGAGGAGTTTCATCGAGAACTCAAGCAAACAACTGGCATTGAGAAATGCCAAGCACGAAAACAACGAAGTCAGCGTAACCACATCAATCTCTGCATTCAAGCCTGGATGGTCATGAAGACGAAAGCGAGAGAAACCAGCACGACAATTTACGAACTCAAACAAGCACCGCTCCGCGACTACGACGCTGCGCGGTGGCGGGAGCCGTATACGGTTTTTGCGTAAGTCCTAAAAAGGTAAACCTATTAGCACTGCTGCTGCAACACGCAACACTATCAGACTGGTAGTTGAAGAGTACGGTATCGAGGATGACAATCTAAAGGAAGCCGTCAAGAAACTTCCATTCGATAAAGAGTACAGGGATGCCATTGGTAACCTTAAAATCGTTGGCGATGATACCCTACATTACGAAGAGTACACTCTGACTGAGTTGCGTTCGGCTATAGATGTACTTGCACTCAGCCAGCACGCTACAAAAAGCGAAAGTCTAAAACAACTACACAAGGCTGTCAGCGACAAAGCATCTGCTAAAGCTAAAAAGCAAAGGAAGTAACCCCCCTACCTGTCGAAGAGCTGTTTTTGAACAAGTGTGTAAACGCACAAGTCTGCTCAATTTTCGTGCGTGTGAAAAAATGGTTTGTTTTGCCAACTCACCCAACAATTTAACAAACACACAAAACAGGGGTGAGCGTTTTAGTTTTCGCCCAACATTCAACAAAAAGTTTGTTGTTACTCACCTCTGTTATTGCAATCTGCTTTGTTGGCAAATTAGATATACGTAAAAACTGTTGAACCAAAAATAACCCCGTCATATGACAGGGTTATTCAAATTTAGTTACAAGACAGTTTACTGTAAAGCAGCCCCGCCTAATCGGCTTGCGGCAATACGAGCGTCTACAGCAGCGTTAAGTTCTTCTTGGCTGGCCTCTACTGGAAGACCGTATCGTTCACGAGTGCTTGCGGCAATACGAGCGTCTACAGCAGCGTTAAGTTCTTCTTGGCTGGCCTCTACTGGAAGACCGTATCGTTCAC
>JAEUSE010000006.1 GCA_016788805.1 Candidatus Doudnabacteria bacterium | reverse complement strand
GTAGCTTACTTTTGCAGGTGCTACAGTACCTAAATCCTCGTTGTTTCATGCATAAGTAATGTCTGACGACATTACTTATTGCTAATTAACAGAGGTAAAACGGGTTAAAAACCAACATGAAATTTCCGGTTAGTCCTATTTCTGGATTCCCGCCTTCGCGGGAATGACGGAGGTGGAGGCGGGAATGACGTAGGTGGAGGTGGGAATGACGGAAGGAGGATCTTCGTTCCTCGTTCTTCGTTCTCCTTCCCCCATATGCCACCCACCACCCACTAAACGCCACACACCACCTAAGCCATAAGCGCTATATAAAACTTTTGTACATCTATGTCCACTATATGTTACGATATACACATAAACCAGGACTTTGTTGGGATGGTGCAGTCTGGGATGAAAAGCGAGCACCGGAACGCAGCTGTATTAGCAGTACAGCGAAGTGAGGAGCGGAAGTGTTCGCCCAGAATGTGCCGTTCCAGCTAAGTCCGAAAGTGTGAGGAGTAGTGTGTGGAAGAAATAAATCTCTATGAATTGCTGCGGTTCTACCGCAAGCACTGGCTCAAAATTGCCGGTGCAACCCTGCTAGGTCTAGTCTTAGCCGTCAATTATACGTTGTGGGGACAAAAGCCCATGTATAAAAGCGAGGCAACTCTAATAGTAGTCAGCAAGTTAGAGTCATCCCCCATAGCTCAGGGTAGCTCCCAATTAAGCGATTACCCGCTACTAATTAAATCACGTCGTGTGCTTGAACCTGTAATACGACAACATCACATTAATCTAGACTACACATCCTTACAGCAGAATATTAGTGCAAATAATGATAAGGATACACGACTGATCAGTCTATCCGTTAAAAGCACTGATGCGGTCACTAGTCAGCGTCTGGCTAATAGTATTATTGTGTCTTTTCGCGAGCAAGTAAAAGCTATCTATGGCACTGATGATATTAAAATTGTAGACGACGCCAGTCTGCCGAAAAAACCAGCAAATGTCCGCCGCACCGCACAGATCGCCCTCGGAGCCATGGGAGGTTTTTTGGTAAGCGTGCTGGCGCTCTTTTTCGCTTTTGACTTTGCACAAAGTCAAACAGCTAATTTTACCGCTGCCGAACGCCTAGTATACGAAAAAACTCGCCAAGCAGAACGTGCCAAAGCACTTACGCTCAAGCTTGAGCAGCAGGCAGCTCGAGCAAGTGTGCGCCGCGAGCGTCGCACTGCCCGCGCCGAACGCCGCGCTGCGCTGCTCAAACGCTGGGCAGATACCCGCGCTGCCCGCGCCATAGCTCGGGCAGAAAAGCGTAGCCAACAGCTTGAAGCCCGGGTAAAGCGTACCGAGTTGCGCCTCGAAGCGCAAAAGGCCAAAGAAGCGGCTCGCCAAGCAGTAAAGCAAGCCAAGATCGCCGCCGCAACCGAGCGCCGCGCTGAAGCAGCCCGGCTGAAGGCCGAAAAAATGAAGCTCGAAGCCAGCGAGAAGGCCATCCGCTTGCGCGCCGAAGAGCGCCGCCGTAAAGACGAAGAGCGCCGCCGTAAAGAAGAAGCTGCTGCCCGCAAAGCCGAGCTGGCGGCACAAGAAGCTGCACGCAAAGAAGCCGAAAAGGCAGAGGCCGAGCGGAAGGCGGCCGAAGAGGCAAGAGCCAAGGCCGAGGCCGAGGCAGAAGCCACTGCTAAGAAGGCCGCGCTAGAGGCCGAAGCCACTGCTAAGAAGGTCGAGGCCGAGGCCAAAGCCAAGGCCAAAAAAGAGGCGGCCGAACTACGCAAAGCTGTAGAAATCGAAGCCCGCGCCCAAGCCCGCGTACTTAAACTGCAAGAATCCCGCAAGAAAAAATCCCGCTTCCGCCGCAAAAAAAGCCCCGCCATCTCCCTGCGTGATCTCACCGACATAGCCTCGAAAGAATCCTAAACCAACCCTAACCCTGCGAAGTATGTTCCATTTAGAAAAACTCATTACCTTTAGTCAGTACAGCCGCCATCGCAGCAGTATACTTTTGGTGGTTGATTTGGTGATTGTCGCCATAGCATTTATTGCCGCCTGTGCACTTGACCTTATGGGCGGCTTCCCAGTTCGTTTAGACGGGCAATTACAGGTGTGCGCAGTGTATGCCGCTATAATGTTAGTCGTATATGGATGCGTGTTTATCGCGACGGGTATACATCGTAGTTTATGGACATTTATCAGTGCCAAAGAACTTTTTTCCATTGTCGTGGCCGTAGTCATAGCTACAGGTATAGGCCTAGTCATACTTATAATGCTTCCTGTAGAGCACATATCCCCCTTGCGCTATAGCTTCTTATCGGCGTGCTTGATCGTCATAGGGATGAGTGGCCTTCGTATAGCATATCGCGCATTTCGCGAGCATGTTTTATTAAAAAAAGATTCTCAACCTAGACAGCGAGCTTTGATTGTCGGTGCCGAAGAGCCAGGTTATGTCCTGCTCAAAGAACTACAGCGAAATATACGGCTACACACAGAGGTCATCGGTTTCATAGATAGCAACCGTGTCGGAACTGTCGTGAGCGGCGTACAAGTACTAGGTAGCGAGAAAGATATTGTAAAGCTGGCAGAGCAGTACGAGATTGGCCTGGTGTATATCGCTGGTCAGGGCTTGTCACACCAACGCAAAGTTAAACTTATAAAACAATTAACCGACAAAAACATACGCATAAAAGTAATGCGCTTCGACGAAGAAAATACCGAACGCGATATCGCACACAGCATCGAAGATGTCTCCGTGGAGGACTTACTCGGCCGCGGGCAAGTCAAGCTTGACCAAAAAGAAATATCGTCATATTTACATGGTAAAAATGTGCTCGTAACCGGCGCGGGCGGCTCTATAGGCAGCCAGATAGTGCGCGAGGTGCTAAAGTTCCGGCCAAAAGCGCTCTACATGCTCGACATTAATGAAAATAGCTTGTACTTACTCGACCGCGAACTAGAGTTCCTCAAACAAGGCACTGAAGACTCTGACCCTATAGAAGTCTTACCGCTCATAGTCAACATACGCGAGTACGAAGAACTCGATAAGGTTTTTGCAAGCTACGCCATAGATACGGTGTTCCATGCTGCCGCACATAAGCACGTACCTCTTATGGAAGACCGCCCGCAAGAAGCAGTCAAAAACAACGTGTTTGGTACGAAAAATGTCATGGATTGCGCCGTAAAACATGGAGTAGAGCGATTTATAATGATATCTACCGACAAGGCCGTAAACCCAGCCAATGTTATGGGGGCTAGTAAACGCATGACCGAATTTTTGTTGCAAGCGGTTGCGAAAAACACCAAAACAAAGATGGCGGCCGTACGCTTTGGCAATGTATTGGGCTCAAACGGTTCTGTGATACCCATCTTCAAGGAACAGATTAAAAAGGGTGGCCCCATAACACTCACTGACAAGCGAATTACCCGCTATTTTATGACCATCCCAGAGGCTACGCAGCTTGTACTCCAAGCTGGTTTCTATGCCCAGAACGGCGATATATTTGTGCTAGATATGGGTAAGCCGGTCAAGATTATTGACCTGGCAGAGAATCTGGTGCGGCTGGCGGGCTATGAACCGTACACCGACATTGATATTATAGAGACAGGCTTACGCCCTGGCGAAAAGATGTTTGAGGAACTCTTCCTCGAAAGTGAATCTCATACCAAAACAAAAAACAACCTCATTTACCGCAAACGCAGGCAGGCAGTTGACCAAGTTCGCTTGGCTCGTTCGCTACGACGTCTAAGGAAGGTAACCGAAAACGACGCTGCCCCCACCAAAATCCGCGAAGAATTATTTGCCGCTATAACAAATGAAAAGCCGCACACTAACCCGAAAGTTATAAAATGAGCCATCCTAGCACACGTACGACAAGTTACAACGTGGTCAAGCGCACTACGGATATATGCGCCTCAGCTATTGCGCTTCTCGTACTTAGTCCGCTACTAGCGGCTATTGCGCTATGGATCAAACTTGATTCTACTGGCCCAGTCTTATTCACCCAAAAGCGCGTAGGCTGCCACAAAAAACTATTTACCATATACAAATTTCGTAGCATGAGTACCGATGCGCCAAAAGATGTTGCAACCCACACCCTACAAAATGCCAGCGCGCACATAACACGCGCCGGCCGTTTTTTGCGTAAATCTAGCCTAGACGAGCTGCCGCAACTCATTAACATACTAAGAGGCGACATGAGCGTGGTCGGACCGCGCCCAGCGCTCTACAACCAAGACGACCTTATCGCCGAGCGTGACAAATACGGCGCAAACGACATTCGCCCAGGCCTAACCGGCTGGGCTCAAGTAAACGGCCGCGACGAACTCCCAATCCCCATCAAAGCTAAGCTAGACGGTATATATACGGAGCGTTACGGGGTAGATATTGATTTGCATTGCATTTACATGACAATTGCTGCAGTTCTCACCAATAAAGGTGTGCAGGAAGGCGCCAATTCCGATGAGCAGTAGAATGCAAACTACTAAAAGAGTAGCCGGAAACCTGCATCGAAATAAAACTATGAAAAGTGGCAATAACCCCACGGTTAGTATTGTAGTACCAGTATATAATGCTGCTCGTTTCTTAGATGAGACTATTGCGAGTGTACAAGCGCAGACATTGACTAATTGGGAATTGATCCTTGTTGATGATTACTCTATAGATGAGAGCACAAAGATTGTTAAGAAACACGCTAATTCAGATGACCGGATAAGGCTTATTCAAAACAAACAGAATTCAGGCGCAGCCATCTCGCGCAATGCAGGTATAGACGCAGCTGAAGGCAAGTACCTAGCGTTCCTCGACGCCGATGATTTATGGCACCCAGAGAAGCTAGAAAAACAGGTAGCTTTCATGCGCGAAAAAGACTGTGCCTTCTCGTTCACCGGCTACGAATTCGCCGACACCACCGGCAAACCCAACGGCAAAAAAGTAAACGTACCCGCCACTATCACATACAAACAAGCCCTCAAAAACACAACGATTTCAACACCAAGCGTAATGCTTGACTTGGATAAAATTAATAAGATGGTTTTATACATGCCCAACATAAGACGCGGGCAGGATACAGCAGCATGGTGGAAGATCCTAAAAGTAACGCATTTCGCATACGGTTTAAACGAGATATTATTTTACTACAGACGGTCAGGAAACACACTATCATCAAATAAGCTTACAGCAATACAACGGACTTGGAATCTTTATAGAAGTGTCGAGAGGCTTAACGCGGCTAGGTCTATATACTACTTTACCTGGTATGCATTTAATGCAGTAAGACGGAGGGGCTTTAAGTGAAAATTCTTTTTATCTCTGCCGCAAATAGCATACATACAGTTCGTTGGGTAAATGCGCTAGCAAGTAGGGGTATTGACGTTCACCTCGTCTACCTTGCAAATCACATGCCTGAGGAAGATGACATAGACAAGAGAGTTACCCTTCATGAACTGCCCATTAGCGGCCATAAGGGTTACTATCTCAATGCTTTTAGACTTAGAAAAATACATAAGATGATTAGCCCAGATGCAATAAACTGCCATTTTGCCAGTGGCTATGGTACCCTTTCTAGGCTTGCGAAGATGGAGAATGTTGTGCTGACTGTCCTCGGTAGCGATATCTTCACTTTCCCGAAAATTTCATATATACATAAACGCATTGTACAAAGAAATTTGCGAAGTGCTCGCATTATCACTTCGTCTAGTTATTGTATGGCAGAGGAAGTTAAAAAAATACTTCGTCAAAACCAAAAATATGATATTCGCGTTGTCCCCTTTGGGGTCAGCCTTAGTAAGTTCATGCACCGAACATATAATGCTAACTCCTCGAATAAGATAGTTGTTACAAATATTAAAACGCTTAAGCCAATATATGGCATCGATACTATGGTAAGAGTTATCGAACAATATAGAAATTTATGCATCAAACAGAATGATTTAGATGCATTTAAACGCCTACAGGTTAACATATACGGCAAAGGACCCGATAAGGAAAAGATCCAGTTACTAATAGATTCATTGGGCTTAACAAAAAAAGTGCACCTCAGGGGCTACATCCCCAATAAAGATGTCCCTAGAGTTTTATCTAAAACAGATATATTCTTAGTCACTAGCCTAAACGAAAGCTTTGGAGTGTCAGTTATCGAGGCTATGGCAGCAAAGATCCCTGTTATTGCAAGTGATGCTTTGGGCTTTACGGAAATTATCTCAAATACGTCCTTAGGCGTTATTGTCAATAAATATGACCCAGCTTCTTTTGCCTTATCATTGTATAAACTCGTGAAAGACCCGACCGCACGAAAAGCTCTTGCATCAAATGCTTATGCTGAGGTGGAGAGAAAATATAATTGGGAGCAAAATGTAGATATAATGCTACAGGCCTATAGAGATGCTTCAAAGAATTAAACTGTATTACTCTGGCCGCAATACAGTTAAGCTGCTTCTTACTTATACTGTAATATATACGATTCCAAATATTTTTGGTCTATCATCGGCTGAATACCCGGGGTTCTACTTTGTATGGCAGTTATTTTCACTTTTCTTGCTAGTATTGATGAGCCTTCACATTTCTCACAAGCTCCGGCCTTCACCCTCACGAATGCTAATAATTGCAGCCCTCGTATTTTTATCAAAATTGGTTACATTACAATTATTATTAAGTACAGCATCCGTAGGTGTTGGTGCCAAATTCGCATTTAATGAATTCTATCCAGTCTTACTGATGTTTATTTTTTACTCATTATTGGGGGGCGCCGGAATAAGCCAAAGGAATTTCGCCGACTTCATGCGGTTATACGTTTATTTTGTTGTTTTTGCAGGGGTCTACAATTTTGGCATGAACTTTGATCGCATATTAAGCTTTACATCTAGTACGGGGCTGTACACGTACGAACTTCAGTCATTCTTTGAAAACCGGAACGCGTATGGCTTGGTACTAGCATTCGGTATCATAGCTACATTTTATCTTAAAGCAGCAAAGAGATTAAAAAACTGCACTGCAAATATCATTGCCGCATTTCTTTCTGTTAACATTTTTCTCACGCTCTCCAGAGGTGCCATTGGTATAATCTTAATTTTTGCATTCATATACAGCATACAAAAAGGATTTGTAGCATTTACTAAATTCTTAGCAACCATGATAGTTCTTGTAGCAACACTATGTTTGGTATTTGGAACAACATTCTTGAGTGAAAATCTTATACGTGCTGAAAGCGGTACAACGCATAGGAGTGCCATACAATCTTATGGCCTTAATTATTTTTATACAGGCAATGAGTTGTTTGGCACTGGTGAAAAAATAAGACCATTGCTGAAAGATGAATTCAATGTTTCAAGTGTTCATAATAGTTATGTAGATATGCTTGTAACTGGAGGATGGCTTATGATTGTATTATATTGCTTATTAATCGCAGCCATACTTCATACCTCCGTCAGGCTACCCCATAGCTATCGGAATGAGAAGAGATTTTTTTATGCACTTTTTATAGCATACTTTTTATATAGCCTTATTGAAACTGCAATACCGTTTAAAATATCTCCTACAAGTGCAGTAATTACAATATTTATATATATTACACCGTTATACATACGTAATGGAGCAACCAATTTTGCGCAGCATCCAATCAGATAACGAGCTTGTTAGCATTATAGTACCCATATACAACTCGGCTAGGTATTTAGAAAAGTGCTTGAACAGCATTATAAGTCAAACGTATATAAATACTGAGATCATTTTAATAGATGACGGGTCAACTGATGGGTCTGCAGCAATATGCAAAAAATATGCAAGAAGGGATAACCGCATCAGTGTTGTCTATACTGAAAATAACGGGGTTTCAAGTGCGCGTAATACTGGTATAAGCAAAGCGAAAGGTAAATATATAAATTTTCTTGACGCCGATGACTGGATTGAAAAAGATGCATTGACAAAAATGGTCAGCATGATGAAGAACAACAGCGCAGACTGTATAAGAGTTCACTACTTCGTAGACAGCATAAAACAGAGCTTAATTGCACGGCAAGGACTAAGCACTGGTATGTACAGTAAGAATAAAATACCATCACTTATCAATGATCTATTGCTAGCAAAAGATAACTGCTATTGCTTTCTCTTAATGGTACGGGCAGATTTAATTCGAAATAATAACATCCTTTTCCCGACAGAAGTATCAATGATGGAAGATGTTCTTTTCTACATAGATGTCTTATCTGCTGCAGATCAAATATTTATATCTTCTTTACCGCTTTACCATTATGTCCAAAATGCAAACAGTGCAAGTAGGAGTATATCAAAGCTACTAGATAATGCGAGTTCAACTTTATCTGCCAGTAATTTAATTGCAGCTAAGATATCTGGCAGCTCTCTAAACACTTTGGTAGATATAGGAAAAGTAAGAGCGATTCATCTCTCATTAATTGCTTCACGACCATTAAACGTAGCTCTCTTAAGCCAATCAAGTCTTAAACTGAAAGATATAAAAGTATACATGCAATCGGTCATGCAATTAGAGGGCATTCATATGCTAGTAAAAGAAGCTGACCTTTCTAGTTTGCAACCATATTTACGGTATAGCGTAACCTGCCTAATCAACGACAGCCCTATCGGATTATTATTTTGGCTTAAGCTTAGAATGTTCGTAGTTAGGTTAAGAAAAGTTAAGGATTATAAGTTTGCAGCATAGAACACATAGCTCAGTTCGCAACTTTCTTGCATCTGTCGGAGCAAGCATTGCAACAGTAGGAGTTGGGCTAGTGGTTCAAAAGGTATTTCTAGACGTTAAAGGTACAGAGTATCTCGGCATTAATGGTCTGTTTACTAACATAATGACCATGTTCGGGATGGTAGAGTTGGGGTTAGGGAATGCAATTGTATACCACCTATACAAACCACTCGCGCATAACGATTCGGAAAAAGTACGGTCCTTGCTAGGGTTTTACCGTGTGGCATACAGGGCAATTGCGGGTATTGTTATTACACTTGGGTTACTACTTACACCATTATTACATCTTATTGTTGGTAAGGTGCACATACATGAGAGTATCTACCTTATTTTTTCGCTATTCGTTATAGATATAGTTGCTTCGTATCTGCTCACGTACAAGCGTTCACTACTCTTTGCTAGCCAGAAAAGCTACCTCGTAAACATCGTGCACATTGGTGCGCTGGTGGTACTAAACGTGCTTCAGATTATCTTTCTTATAAAGACGCACAATTATATTGCATTTTTGGTGATAAAAATCGGCATGAGGTTGGTTGAGAATATGGCTATAAATATGGTTACGGTTCGGCTTTACCCCTACATACGCGAGAAGCATGCGGCTCGGCTCGATGACGAGACACGCAAAGATATCTTTCAGAAAATACGCGGGCTTTTCTTCCACAAGATTGGTACGTTCTTTATATTCGGTACAGACAACATAGTCATTTCTATTTTCTTGGGAGTAAAAACGGTTGGTTTGTATAGTAACTACTATCTGGTTTTTACGGCCATAACTACCATTGTAGGGCAGGCGTTTAGTGCGCTTACGGCTAGCGTGGGGAATTTGCTGATTACTAGCGATGCTAGGAAGTCGTATGAGGTGTACCGCAAGATGCGGTTTGCAAATTTTTGGCTGGCAACGTTCAGCGCGACTGGGTTTTTGGTGGTTATGGATAGCTTTGTACGCATATGGCTTGGCGGCAGCTTTATCTTATCGACGGGGGTGCTTGTGGCGCTGGCTGCAAACCTGTATAGCACTATGTTCCGTGCGGCCATAAATTCTTACAAAGAAGCGGCAGGGATATTTTATGAAGATCGCTTTGTACCGCTCATAGAGTCTGTGGTAAACATCGGCATGTCTATACTCTTGCTGCACTTCTTTGGGCTTGCTGGGGTGTTTTTGGGCACGCTATGCAGCAGCCTAGCATTGCACCTGTACAGCTACCCCCACTTTGTATATACGCGACTTTTCAAGAAAACGTATGGTGACTATTTTAGGGAACTGGCTAGGTATACGAGTGTTGCTTTTCTAGTTGGTGTAGCCACATTCTGGCTGTCGCGAATAGTTACCATACACGATGCATGGCTACAATTTGGCGCACGCTTTGCCATAGCAATCGTGGTACCTAATGTACTCTTATGGCTGATATACCGTAATAGCACCGAATACAAGTATTTCAAGCAATTGGCACAAAAAATCTTCAAACGACTGCTTACATACAAGCATAAACTACGCCTGAAGGCTGCTTAGTGTTGAACTAGCTAAGACCTGGATTATTTGGATTGGATGTTTAGGAACACAGTGTCTACTTCGGTGGGGGCTAGGCCTATTTTTGCCAGGGCTGCTGTGTAGCATGCGGCGATAGCTTTTTCAGAAAGGGGCGCGGTATCAAATGTTGTTGGCAAATTTCCGTATGATTTCTTCGACCATGACTTGATTGCGCTAAGGTAAGATGATCGCACGGCTAACAATGTACTCCGATTATTCGCAATATTTGACAATAGTGGTCAATGGTGAAACAATAGTTTTGAGTAGTAAAAAGAGGTATATTGATGGGTATATTTAGAGAAAGTGTTCCAGATTGGGATAGGAGCGCCTACGGTCAAGGTGTACTAAATGGAAGTATTGATCCGGATGGACGTGGCGAAGGTTATGGCTGTCCGGCCGAACCTAGCAATCCCCCAGGCACTAGAAAACCGGGGCTACTTGATTTTTTTATCGAACGGACAAGCAATAGGACTGTCCAAGAGCAGATAGATAGTGGTGTCGTGCCGCCTACACCAGATCATGCCGCTCAAGGCCAAGATAATCAAATAGGCGGAGTGCTGGGATGGTTCTTAGAAAGAAAATAACAAACACCTCTTCCTTAGCAGAACAAAAGATCAGATTAGAGAGGTTTCCTGAGGAAGCTTCCTGAGGTTTATCCTCGCACAGGGGTGGGGAATGTGGTTTTGGGTTTGTATTCGGCGCATAGAACCCTATCCCTCAACCCCCCATTCTCTTAAACCATGCTATCGCACAAATTAAGAAAATTTGGTTTGGGGGAACTTCTTGTGAAAGCGGCGGATGAGTGGAGCGGCGTTATCTAGATTCATTGCCTCAAAATAGGAACAGATGGCAAGAACCCAAACGCGCACGACCTCTTCATACGGGATTAGGGGATGGTGATATATTTGGCTTATTGCGTCATTAATTCGTGTTATCGAATGCTTCGAGTATTCCCGAATCACGTATAATTTGCGTTTCAGAAGCATTGAATATAAAGACCTCACCGGGTCGAAACCAAGGTGAGGCGCTGTATCTAAAAGTATAGGGAGCCAGTGAAGCTATGTCAATACACTTATTTACAATAAGTCAAACAATGTCCTCCTAAAACCCAAAACTAGCCCCCAAAATTCCTCATTCCTCATTCCTCATTCCTTTAATCTATGCTATCGCACAAATTAAGAGAATCTGTTTCACTTGGGCACTACTTCTGAGTGGCAGGACCCGTCAGGGTAGGTGGGGAGGGGTACTAGGTGGGTTTGTGGTCTGCATATTGGTGACTAGCGTGTCTTTGTACTGCATTGCTTCACCTCTATAAATTAGCTGCTTTTCCAGCGGAAACTGCTTATCGAGCTCTTGATATGAATCCAGCCCTTTTACCATATCTTTAGAAAAAGTTCTCGCAGCTTTTATTTCGGTAAGGCGTAGTCCACGAGGTATTTCCTCTACCATGTCTACCTCATTACCCCGCTTGTCACGCAAGAAATGGAACCGGGGTTGCTTTCCAATGTTAGTTGATTCCTTGAATTTTTCGGCTATCACAAAGTTTTCAAATATCTGGCCCCACGCGTAGTGCTGCTCTGCCTCGCTTGCAGAACGTATGCCTAGCAAATGGCAGAGCAAGCCAGTGTCGTAGAAGTAATACTTGGGCATCTTACTTAATCGTCTGGAAAGCCGAGCGCTATACGGCCGCAATTTAAACACAATATATGAAGTCTCGAGCAGAGCATACCAGGCTTTGATTGTAGTAGCGTCACGGCCTAAAACACCAGCAAGCTCAGTATAATTTACCTGCTGACCAGCCCTCCCCGCAACCAGCGCCATAAAATCCCGAAACAGCGCAAGGTCGGTAATATGACGTAAATCGCGTAGATCTCTCTCTAAGTACAGTGCGACGTATGATTCGTAGAAAAGAGCAGAATTTATGGTTGAACTATCATTAGATCCGTAAAGTGCTGGATATTGTCCGCGTGACAATACCTCTTCGATACTTTTCGATACATCATGCTGCCAAATTTCATGCAGCGTCAAGGGGAGTAACGTATGCAAGCTTGTACGCCCAACGAGTGTCTGCGACACCGCTTCCGAAAGTACTAGATTCTGCGATCCTGTCAAGATATATTGGCCAGTTTCCGGTGAATTATCGAGAACCGTTTGTAGATACGAAAGTAACTCTGGTGCGCGCTGTATTTCGTCAATTATACTTCCCGCTGGGTAATCTGCCAGCAAACCGCGAGGGTCATTCAGTGCACGCATGCGCGTATCTAGGTTTTCTAGGCTCACATACGCATAGCCCGGGAATAAGTGTCGTGCCAATGTCGTTTTACCGGATTGTCGAGGGCCAGTTATCGTTACAGCTTTAAACTGCTTTGAAGCCTGAAGTACTACCGATGAAAGTGATCGTTCTATATACATAATTTGCATTGTAACATGGACAATTCCAGGATTCAATACCGATATTGCCCATTTACATTTGGCCGACTCTCATCAATGAATGTTCCCTGAGGTTTCCCGAGGTTGCTTCCCGAGGTTAATCTTCGCACAGGGGTAGCAGATGTGATTTTGGAGATTTAGCCAGCT
>JAEUSE010000069.1 GCA_016788805.1 Candidatus Doudnabacteria bacterium | reverse complement strand
GCATACCGCAGATCGAAGTTACCTTCAATATCGACGCCAATGGTATCTTGAATGTCACCGCCAAAGACAAGGGTACCGGTAAAGAGCAGAATATTACTATCCAGGGTTCTGGTTCGCTCGACAAAGCCGAGGTAGAAAAGATGGCTAAAGAAGCCGAAGCACATGCCGACGAGGACAAGAAAAAGAAGGAAGCCGTCGAGGCTCGCAACCATCTCGACAGCGCTGTGTACCAGGCCGAGAAGCTAAAGGGTGAAGACAAGGTGACCGATGACGACAAGAAGAAAATCGATGAAGCCGTCGAAAAAGCCAAGAAAGTCGTCGCCGACGACAAAGCCGACAAAGACACGCTAGAAGCAGCTACCAAAGAGCTGAACGATGTCCTCATGCCTATAGGCGCCAAGATGTACGAGACTGCCTCTGCTGAGGCAGAGAGTCAAGAGTCAGGAGACAAGAGTCAAGACGAGTCTACCGACTCAAAGAAGAAAAAGGGCGACAAAGACTCCCCCATAGAAGGCGAAGTAGTCGACGAAAAATAACCCAATTGGGGCGCCACCGGCGCCCCAATTTTGAAGTATGCAATACTGGACAAATTTAGCGCTAACTACCCTGTTGGCCGTGCTAGGCTATCTGCTGACAATTGGTGTAATTCGGCCACTGCTTAAATTTAATAACAAAAAATTTGAGACGGGCATACTACTTAATTACTTCAGTAATATAATTACTAGCCCAGGTGCTAATAAAAAACTTGCAGATGAAGCTCAGCAAAAGATTCGCTGGCTTGCTATGGAGCTTGAGGCTGATTACCTCGGTGTCCAGTTCAGAGGTGTATTTACGGGCTTAAAAGAGATCCCTTCTATAAAAACTATGATCGAGGTCAAAAGGTCACTCGTTTTTTTGTCCAATTCAGTACACCGAGGAGACATTGATAAAAACCATAGTGAGATGGGAAAAGTTTTTGTAAAACTAGGTATTAAAGAAGTCGATGTGGATAATGGGATTGTAAAAGCGATGGAAATTTACAAGAAATATAGTAAGGAGTAGTTATTTGTCTGGGATCCCGTGTTCGCGAGGATGACTAAAACAGTAGCAACCAGGGTCCTTTAATCAGGGATTTGATTTTAACAGATATGACTTTCATCTGGGATTATTCGAATAGTGTTGATGGTAAAGATTACGCACTCGGGTTGAGAGCTTTGGGGTTGTCTACTTTGTGGTTTTTTACCACTAGGAGCACGATGAACGGGGTGCTGAACCCCAATAGAATAGTTAAATTTCATGCTCGACCAACTTTTCATTAAAATATTCTTAAGAAAAGTTAAGGCATTAACTTTTCTTAAGGATGTTGTTGTGCATGTTTCGGTTCAGTTGTACTGCTTAACCAAATTGCAATAGTCTTCATGATCTTGTTACGCAAGGCGAATTTATTGCAGATTGGTTGAACCTTGCGTTACACTGGGTAATAAATGAGAGTGTCACGTAGAGTCAAGATTAATTAATACGAGGGAGCTGATAATGAAAAGGGGTCTTATGTCTACAAGGCGAAGGGTATCTATTCTGTTTGTCGTCAGTTTGTTGGCTTCTATGTTGATATGGGTTACCAGCGCAAGGGCCGCCAATCCTAACAGTTTGTATACATATGATTTTAGAAATGCCAGTGCTACATTGGCAAATCAGGCAGCCACAAACAGTGGCGTTGGCATGTCGCTCACGGGGGATTGGACATCAGGCAGCGACGGTACAAGTTTTACTGGCAATCTAACAAGTTTACAGTCTGGCGGGCATGCAAAGCCGGCGAATGGCTCCACGCTAAGCGTGGCGGCCAATGAGGCTGTAGGAGCCTCAGCCATTTTTATGTACCAGGGATTATGTGCCTCGGACTCTCAAAATATTTCGCAGATTGGGTCATTCTCGGCCAATACAACGCAGGTAAAGTTGCAGGTTAGCAAGTGTGCGAACGGCAATGTCTATCCTGAGTGCCGATTTGCAGGGTCGCTTACTGCGTCTTCCAACCTTGCGGTTCGGGGCAGCTCAATCCTCACTACCGGAGCAGCGTATCGTTTAACCTGCGCAAAGAGTCCTGATAGTGGCACAAATGCAACACTGACCATGGAACTCGTAAGAATTGATTCTGCAAACGGTAGCCAGACCACCTCAGAGACTTTTACAATTCCGCAAACCGGAGCTATGCAGTCGTCGGCATATGTGACTGCAGGTAATAAGTACCCGCTACCATCCCAGACAAATAATACGGATCAATCCACAGGTACAATTGCCCAGCTAAGCTATTGTAAGGCAGCTGATGTTACGGCCGTCCTTGCCTGCCTGCAAACAGAAGTACCACTAGAGACAGCTCCTGCGCCGACGGTAGACGAAGTAAAGTACAGCTTTGGTAACACCTCAGATGAAGTAGTAATTGACTGGCGCGGCAGTGAGTCGGCGGTATATTACGGGACAACGACAGATTATGGCCAGCAGGCTTCTGCGTCTCAGTCAGCGATAACTCCTGTTGACATTGGTGGTGTATTTCATGAGGTGCGGCTTAATGGCTTGGCCGTCGGTACAACGTACCACTACAAGATTGGTGTTAATGGCGAAGATCGTACCTTTCGTACTGCGCCAGCATCTGGCGATAGTTTCAAGGTAGTAAGCATTGGCGATACCATTGCAGCTACCTGTCGTACTTATCAGGCTGCAATGAACCAATTAGTTACCAATCAACAGCCTAATTTCATTATTCATGGAGGTGACATTTCTATAGCTAACGAGTGCGGCAACCAAGCAGTGCACGAATATTTTCAGGATCTTGAAGCGTTAGCTGGAAGTGCAGCCTTCATGCCAGTGTGGGGCAACCATGAGTATGGCCAGCCAACAGCCAATTCACCTGCCGGGACAGTGCGTGACAGTCTAGCTAACTACAAGGGGCGCGTAGCTATACCTAATGCAAAAACTGTGCCGAATGACACCGCCACAAAGGTATCGCATCCTGGTTGCGGCGAAAACTCTGGCAGCACTACCAATACATGTCAGGGTGAGGACTGGGGTTGGTTTAGATCGGGCGACGTATTATTTATTAGCTTCCCAGAGCCTTGGTACAACGCAATCAATGATTGGCAAAGCAAGGTTACTCCTCTAATGACTTCGGCGCAAAATGATCCAGCGATTAAGTTCATTGTGACGTATGGGCATCGTCCAGTCTATAGCAGTACTAGCTGGACCGCTCCTGAGGGGTACGAAGCAGCCTTTTCATCTTTGGCGAATCAGTTTGGCCCAGCTAACGGCGGTAAATATGTCCTAAATATTGCCCAGCATAGACATAACATGGAGGTGTTTAAGGATGGTATGCCGGGCGGGGTCATGCATGTTGTAAATGGTGGCGGGGGTCAGGGGCTCATCAATTTCCAGAGCATTGTGGCAGGATCGGTTTTTAGAGCCAAGCACCTCGGGTTTAGTACGCTAGAATACGATGGGGTTAATCGTAGTCTCACCTACAAGATGATCTGTGGCCCATCAACAACTGGAGAGGCATATTCCTGCACTCCCGGTACGGCTGTGTACACGAAGACGTTCACGTCAGACCCCCCGACCCCCATACCCGCAACCTTACAGGTAAATATCTCGAATGGCGTAAGTCAGCAGCAGGCGGCAGAACAGCATATCTATGTAGCTACCTTTACAAATGCAGGTGAGCAAGCGAGTAATGAAGTGACGGCTAGCGTGACTCTCCCGGCCGTCCTACAAGTAGTTGATGCTCCCGGAGCTCAGGTGGATGGCCAGGTTCTGACATGGGATTTGAGTCCGATCGCCCCGGAGAACTCTCGGCAGGTTGTGTTCACTACTCAGCTTGTAGGTGGGAACAATAATGACCCTGTAAACCTGCAGTTAGGTGCTGTGAGCACTGACGGATCGTGTACACAAGCGGCTAGCATCTGTGAAGCGGCCGACAACGATACGGTGTATATACCTCAATCGCTCATTGAGCTAGTAGGTAACCAGGGGATAGAGGTAAACACTTTAGGTTGGACCGGTACATACGGTGGATCCCCCTTTGTCTCGATCGCGCGGAGCACTGAACAGGCACATGCAGGGGAGGCCTCAATAAAAGTAGAGGGGCTTGCTGGTGCCAGTAACCTCAATAGTGGCTTCAATGATTCAAACCCTGTCATAGTTAATAACACCGTTGCGGGCCGCCAATACAATGGCTCGATGTGGGTTAAACCGCAGTCAGTTGGCCAGCAAATAGTCTTACGATTGCGCGAATGGACTCCTTCGTGGGTGCTCGTTAAAGAACAGAAGGTTACATTTACAGCAAATACCACAGAGTGGGCGAACGTAGCCAACTCGATTACAGCCGCCCAAAATGGCAATCGGCTAGCGTTCATCGTATACGGCGTAGACGTAGACGCGGGTGAGTACTTCTATGCAGATGATTTTTCACTTACGTATACGCCGTAAATTTAGTCCAATCGACAGAGTGAGCAGCCGTGGCTAACTACTAGATAAATAATTTGTGCACCCCTTATACCTTCCTGGTGCTTGAGTGGCAGGCTCGTTCACGTTCCTCCGGCATATCGCTACATCTTTGAAGTAAGACTACTACGCACAGCATGTAAGTTGCGGGTCTCTCATGAGGGGGTGGGGGTAATTAATTTCGAATTTAGGGTCGTTTTACGACTATTGCGTCGAAGGAGTGGCCAGGCTAAGGCTGCTAGTAATATAAATATGCCCGCAGCTAGGGTGCCCGCTACAAATATAGGAGACCAGTGTGAGGTGCCGCTAGTCGGCGACCCACTACCATTTGATTGTGTAACTTTAGCAGGTAAAACTTTGAAAGAAACTAGCTCTACGGGCGGGGACGTGACTTTTGTGGCAGGGTCGGTTACCTCGGCTGTTACCCTGTGACTACCTACTTCCGGATCCTGAACAGTAAAGCGCCACTGACCTTCGCCGTTGGCAACCACAGTCACTTTTTCGCTCGACTCAGTATAAACCTTTACTGCAGCCCCGGGCACCGTAGTGCCGCTTACTACGACTGGCGTACCGTCTTCAATATAGGGTATGTTGTAGTTGCTGTAGGGCACATCGTTAAACGCGATATTTGTAACGGGGAGCTGCCCAGCTGTCTGTGTTTGCTGGTCATTTGGCGTCGCATTAGTTGAGGGCACTGGTTGACTTGAGCTAATCACAACTTTTGCCGATGGAGGTGTGGTAGTGTTGGCCGAGGGAGGCAGGGGAGTCACAGGTGCTGTAGGTATAGTCTCAAACTGAAGTGTAAGTGTGTAACCGTCGGTGTCTACGAGGCTAAGCGTGCATGTCAATTGTTCTGGAGAACATAGTGAGCTCCCCCAAGAAGTAAGGCGACTACCTACTGGTGGCACTACAGAGATTGTAACAGTCTCTCCCTTAAGCCACGCAAAGGTATAACACACACCTGGTGAATCGGTTTCACAGGCTACTTCTCCGCTCTGAGTACCTGCCATTGAAACAGTACCGCCATTTAGCACAATGCTCGTATATGCATTGTTTGGCCCAATAGGTGCTCCCAAAACCGACCCGTTTGGATTTACCGATGGCTGCAAAGTATTTGTGGAAGTGGGTTGCTCGGGCTCAAGCGCAGAAGCGGAAGG
>JAEUSE010000068.1 GCA_016788805.1 Candidatus Doudnabacteria bacterium | reverse complement strand
TCTCCCAAAATGACAGTTGTGAGGTTATGCGACGCATTGAGTCCAAACAACTTGCGCATCAGATGATAGATTTTATCTGGTTACGGCGCTATTTGTGGCGATAGTACTTCGTAAGTTCTGAAACAGGTATGTCCAACACTTCCGCAATGCTCAGCGCTGTAGGAAATTGCGGGTCTTGCTCATTGCGTTCGATCTTGGCCACGGTATTCCAGTGCACCCCAGCTTTTTCGGCAACCTCAAGCTGCGTAAGTTGTTTTTTAAGCCTAACCTCTTTGAATAGCTGCCCGAGTGATTTGCTTTTGCTCATTGACTATATTCTAGCACGCACATCCTATCTTCAGTTATTGTGAGGCTACTCAATCACTTAATAAATGCTAGATATGCGACTACGATAAGTAACAGAATGACGACGGTGAACTCTTCCCAGCTTTCGCGTAAAAAATCCAACCAAATCGAACTATGTAATCCTTTTCGTTGGTAAGATCACCACCTCGGGCATTATTAATGCCCTTTCCTGAAATGTATTTACGAACTACCATATTCTCGTAAAGTTTTGGTCATCCTCGGTCATCATTACTTATTGTTTGAACATTTGGCTCGACAAAATTTCTATGATTTGAGGACTTAGAATGCACGGTAGTGAACTCGACCCATATTTGACCAAGTTATTACTATTTGTCATATGGCCCCATAAATCTATCCCCATTAAAATGAATCAAATGCGAAGGTGCTTCTGAAACCCAACCTTCGGTTTCCCATGCCATAACATGCAAGAAACGTGCCATCATACTTCTAGTTGGCATTGCAGTTACGAAAACAAGTCCAGCTTTAGAATTCTTGAATAGATCCTGCAATTCGCTATATCGTTTTCCGTCAACAGGGCCGTGGCTCGTCACTGATTCAATCAAAAACAGCCAGTTTTTGTCTTCTCGGTACAAGACCACATCGGGCATTTTGCCGTGGTTATCCAGCTCAATGCCTAGAGTAACAAGAAGCTCCTTGTCGAAGAACCCATATTTATTACCAGTGTCGCCAACATATACAAGCTTGCTACCTGGCGCGAACCGTGGGCCGAACTCCTCGATGATGTCCTTGATCAGAAGGCTGTGGTCGCCGGAGCTTAGTTTTAGAATCAGCTCCTCATTAATATGTACTGGAATCTTTACTAGCTCACGGTCGCGGGCATATTTCTCAGCGAGGCCGGTGTTCTTTGAAAGGTACTCCTTCAGGGTTGCTTCCCAAGCATCGGTGCCGAACGTGCGAACCAACGCCAAAAAGTCCGGCTGCACCTTATAAACAGCCTTCGGACTATTTACTGGCCGTAGCGGATCGTCAGGATTGTATAGAGCGAGTCCGGCTTCTACGAACTGGTGCATACTTTGCCGCCGAAATGTCTCGCGAGTGTTTGGCGCATAGTCCTTGCCGTAGTTGTTGCGGCTCCAGTCCATAATCGGCGTAATGCCAATCAACGGCTCTTTTGCGCCGCTCCAGTTGCTGTCCGGACCGCAATCAAGCAGCGCCAGCAAGCACAACGCGGATCGCTCGTTAAGCTGCGCTCGTGGCATGCCTACGGCTGTCAGTATTTGGATTGCTTCGTCTATCTTGGTCTGTGTACTCATGCGACTGAACCTACTACCTCTTTTTTAACTATGTCATCCATCAATTCGCCTATGCTCTGCATTATTCCCCCTATCTTGGTCAGTTTATCATGGCTTGGATACGGCATGTTCTTCAGGTCACTTACGTTTACTTGGGTATGCCCACTAACCTTGCGGAAATGCTCGTCCACAATTGATGAGTTAAGGTAGGCGCATAGGCCATAGGCTAAATCTTTAGCGAAACCGTGCTTTTTGGCATGGAAGTAGTTTAGGTGGTTTTCGAATGTTACATGGTTCGTCGGCAACTTGTCCGGGGATACGACTGAGGCGAAAATGCGACGCTTTTCTTCCTTTGACGAGAAGCGCCGGACTACTACATAGTAGCCATCTAGTGGCAGCACTTGTTTATCAGCTACCTCGCTTTCGCCGGTCAGAAGGCTGCTGTTCACGGCCTCTGCGGGCAGATAATGCTGGCCCAGCTTATGGAATGCGTCACGAGGCCACTCTATCTCGTGACCCGACATATGGGCTGGGTATAGAAGTGGCACAGTAGATTTGTCGCCCGTTTCCTTGATGCTTTCTTTAAGCCTGAAGTCTACTATCGGGCCGGTTGAAACCGACACGCCTAAATCTTGCAAGGCATTTTGAGCGAAGTCCGGTAGACTCATTGTTTGGTTTTCGGCCGGGATATGGATTGTCTTACTCTTGTCGCTTGGACTTACAATGCTCTCGAATGGAACCTTACGTGTAGCAATGTCAGCGAAGCTCTGGTCGGTCGAGTATGTGATTTTTACCAGATCCTGCTGCGGCCGCTTCGATATATGTAGGATGACATTCTCTTGCAGCACACTGTCATGGGCGAAGGCTTTATTGCGCGATGAAAATATGTGTATGGTGTCGAGCGAGAAGTGCTCGAATAGGAATTGGCGGAATTTTAGGAAGTATGGGCCGTTACAGAAGCTGCGCGGAATGATTGCCACCAGCTCGCCTTCATCTTCAAGTAAGCGGGCCGAGAGCCACACAAAGGCTGCATATATGTTGGTTACATGTATGCCCTGCGCCCTTAGCCGCTTATTGTTCTGGCTGTCCACTCGCAGCTTGAAGTAGGGTGGATTTAAGATAACGTGCGTGAATTGCTTGCCCTGGTGCTCTAGCTCAAAGGCAGCGTTTATGAAGTCATCATGGATTAAATCCACGTCGAACTTCTTTTGGGCGGCAGCGGTTGCATTCTGCAACGTACCGTAGGCCTGGTCATCCAGCTCTACGAACGTGGCGGAAACATTGGCTGGTGTTTTTTTGAGGCTATCCAATAGGGTTAGGCCGAGAATGCCTTCACCGGCTCCGGCATCCAGAACCCGCACTTGTTTTTGTGTAGGCTTGCGGAATAACGATGCCATATAGTTGGCAATAGCGCTTGGCGTAAAATACTGCGCCAGCAGCACTTGCGTCTCAGTACGCTCTTTTTTGGTGCGTTTTACTAACCCTCTATTCATGCCCTTTCCAATCTATCTATTACTATACAACGAAACACCGAATATGTGAGCCAATGAGCCAGGGTGTACGGCTGATATCTATCAACCGTACATTGTATTTACGATAGCAACTGTTTAAGTTTGGCGAACCAGTTTGCGCGATGGATGATCCGTTGCTTGTGCAGATCGTTGTGCAGGATCTCAGCCTTCGTCATCTTCGACACATGCTCCCAATCATCCCCTAGTACATAGGTAGCGTTGCCATATAGGATGCTCTCAAGCAGGAAGATACCCTTGGTCGGGAACGCGAACACGACGTAGCCAGTAAAGCCGCCGACGCCGACAGCCGTGAAATCCGGTTTATAACTGTTGACGCGCTCCAGGCGATGCTCAATAAAGTTACGGTTTCCTTCTTTTACATGCTTAAGTGCCGGTTCAAGCTGTTCACGCAAAACAGCATATGGCCGCTCGCCCTTCGGCAATATCTGCCAGTTCAGCCGCTTTATAGGTGCATCAATCACTTGCGCCCTAGCCTCGTTGAAGAAGGTACACTCGCCGAACAGTTCCAGTATCAGGTTTACTGCATGGATCAGATTATCAGGAGCGCTCCGCCAATTACCGGCGATAAGCGGGGTGACAACCACCCGCTGGCCATTCGTGTCGGTCAGAAGGGTTAGTTCCAGGGCGGGCGGGGCGACATGGGTGCGAGGATAGCGCTGGTATGGTACATCCACAAATTTTGAGTGCCATGTTCCGTCCCACTGCTGCCACTTCCAGTCAACAGTCCGGTAAGCGGTTTCCTTCGGACGGTCTTTATGAACTAGGTTCTTGCCCTCAGCGTTATAGCTGCTCACCCGGCCCACGGGGCTTGGCAGCACCATCTCCCCATCTGCCAGGGCGTCGTCGAAGCCGAGGCGTTTTAGCTTTGCTTCCGGCGGATCGACCACGCCGACATAAACGCCGCCAGTGCGTGGAATCAGCTGTAAATACGGATTCAGGCTTAGAATTTTACTCTTACGAATCATTTGACCCTCCTAGGTCGCTTAGGTAACATGAAGGGTGATACAAAGCGTATCACCCACAGATCGTCAGAATTGCTCGGTGTCGAAATCGTCGCAATCCTGGCGATTTACTTTTTACGGGCGATCCGCACACGCGCTTTTGGTGCAGCTTGGCTTAATGCACTGGCTGCGGCGGTCTTTGACGCCCGACCGGTTGACCCGCTGCGCAACACGCTTGAAGCGGCTTTTGCTGCGCGAGGCCCGGTTTTCCGTTGTCCTGCCATATGGCTCCTTTCCCCCTCTCGGATACCCTCCTCAAGAGTTAAAACTTTGCAATATCCACATTATCAAAATCGCAAATAGCTTGTCAAGCGGTTTCGATAAATGTAATATATCAATATCATATGAAAAACGAGAACATCAGCTACGAGGATATCGGGAAGCGCATCGAGACTGCCCGGAAGCAGGAAGGCCTAACCCAAGGCCAGCTTGCTGACATGATGGATTATCAGTCGCCTACCGCCATTTCTTTGATTGAGGCCGGTAAGCGGAAGATTAAAATTGCCGAGCTGCAAAAGCTGGCCCAGCTGCTTCACCGCGATATGGATTACCTGCTTAGTGGTGAAAGCGCGCCAAAAGTATCTTGGCGTATCGCATTGCGCTCCGAACACAAGGATCTCACTAAGCCGGAACTCGACCAGATTGAAACCTTCGTTAATTTTATCAAGAGCGAAAAGCATGGACGACCCGGCTCTAGCGACACCGGTAAATAAGGCTAAAGTTGCTGAGGCCCGCCACGCTGCCAAAGCCCTATTAAAAGTTGCCATGATTACATCAGCGCCAGTCAAAATAAACGAATTACTCCAGCATGTTCCCAAAGCCCACAACCTGACCGTAAAAGGTACGACTGCACTGCCGAACGGCCTAGATGCTTTTACCTACAAAGAAGAAGGCCTGACAATTATCGGCTACAACCAGTCCGTGGCTCCGGTGCGGCAGAAGTTTTCGGTTGCACATGAGCTTGGTCATCTTTATATGGGCCATATGCACGGACAGTCTAGCCTTGATTTGAATTCAACCGACTTTGACGAGGTCGAGGCCAACCAGTTCGCTGCACACCTGATAATGCCCACCGTCATGCTTCGCAAGGATATAAAGGCGGGTATTCGTGACGTCAAGGAATTGGCGACTCGCTATTTCGTGAGTGAAGAAGCTATGTGGTGGCAGCTAAGTAAAACTGGATTAATCAATCAGATGTAAGTTGTTAACAGCGTAGAGCACAATTACTTGCAGTTTTGTTTGGTCCAGTCTGATACATGATTATCTACAGGCTTGGCTGCCACGCTGACGTTTAACAGTTGCGATGGATCCTTATCCAGATTCTCATATAACGAGTTTAGCGTGGTCACATCTGGTCGAATCTCATCAGGCGCGACTTTCTCTAGGCGGCCGATGGAGGTTGCTATCTCGCCCGCGTCGCTTAGGTAGTCGTCGAATAGCTCGGACGGATAAGTGTCACCGGGTAATTTCGCCAATCGTGCCTTTTCTTGAGTGTAGACTTTGCAGTAACCGGCAACGGATCGCTTGGGCTGCATGCTGTAAAAAGCCGCTATTACCACAACTGCGATAAGCAGAAT
>JAEUSE010000067.1:5567-5840 GCA_016788805.1 Candidatus Doudnabacteria bacterium | reverse complement strand
GGTCAGTTCTCGATTATGTCTCGTAGAGACCCGGAAAGCATTGTAGTGAAAGTCCCGGCCAAAGACGAAGTCTGGTCTCGGGGTGAAACGCACACCATTTATTGGAATCCCAATGTTGCCAACACTAAAGTGAGTGTGTCGGTAACCAGATACATTGCCTGTTTGCATAGCGACACGTACATTTGTGCCGTGGCCCAGCCGGCGCCGGTAGTTATTGAGCCGTCTGCTCCCGACACCGGTTCCTTTGAGTGGGATATCCCTAAAGATTTCAAC
>JAEUSE010000067.1:0-5557 GCA_016788805.1 Candidatus Doudnabacteria bacterium | reverse complement strand
GCCAACGCGGTAACGGGTAAGACGGGGGAGAGCGGTCCGTTTCAAATTTCTGACGGTACTACTGTCGGTCCCTGTGTCACCATTAAGCCGGGTCAGGTGGTAGTTGGCACAAGTGGTACAGTGTATGTTATTACCCCAGAATGTAAGAAGTATGGTTTTATTTCTCTGCAAGACTTTACCAGTCGCGGGTATAATTTTAACCAGGTGGTAAAAGTCGACCAAGCAGCTTTGGACGCCATTCCGACGGTAGAGTTTCTTGCCCGACCGGCTAACACTTCATTTAAGTATGCGAATGCGCCGGCCGTCTACTACTTAACTACAGCGCAGTGCAAGGAGGTGTACCCGAGTCTTACAACGCTGCGTGCGTGGGGGGTATCTGCCGGCAGTATTGTTACCATTCCGGTAACTGAGCAATACCCGGATTGCAACCCTCACTTTGTACAGTTGCCCAATAATACCTGGGCTCAAGTAAGTGCTGAGCCGACCATCTACCACGTAGAAGGAACAGTGATGCGGCCATATGCTTCACTCGGCGCGCTTATCGCCAGCGGCTTCCAAAACGCGAAACTGTATATTATCCGCCAAGCCGAGTTTAACCTGTATACCGTTGGGGACCCCATTCAGTAACGCCCCGCACGTAGAACTTCTTTTTTAAACCCGTGCCATTTCCGTCGCGGGTGGAAAATCAAAATTTAAAACTCCTCCATCCGGGGGAGTTTTTGCGTACAATAGACCGGTTCCTGCTACGTGTGTTCGTGCTCGCATGATATGATAGAAGTATTATGCAAACAGTCTTACATACAAGCGCATCAAGGGGGCTTACCGCGGCGGGCTGGTTAGTCGGTCGGCACAGTTTTAGTTTTAACCAGTGGTATAACCCGGAGCGGGTGCAGTTTGGCGCGCTGCGGGTCTTAAATGACGACCTTATTACCGCGGGGCAGGGCTTTCCGCCGCACCAGCACGAGAACATGGAAATTGTCACTATCCCGCTTAAAGGTGCCGTGGCTCACGAGGATAGTAGCGGGGGTAAGGGTATTGTGTCTGCCGGGGAAGTGCAAATTATGTCTGCGGGTACCGGGGTCACGCACTCAGAGTTTAATGCGTCCGCTACTGAGTTTTTGGAATTATTGCAAATTTGGGTTCTTCCCGCGCAGCAAGGATTACCACCTCGGTACGATGAACAAAAATTTGAGCCGGCCACACCCAACACCTGGCAACTATTGGTCTCACCCGACGCTGAGGCCGGTAGTCTGAAAATTTTCCAACAGGCATGGTTTGCGAGGGTGTATATTACACCCGACACTCAAGTGGTATACAATTTACACGGACAGGGCCAGGGTTTGTATGTATTCGTCATAGAAGGCCGGGTGGATGTTGCAGGTCAATTACTCGTCCGACGTGACGGGTTGGAGGTACGAGACGCTACTTCTGTGGAGATTGCGGCTCTCGCCGACGCGTCAGTGCTTATTATTGAGGTGCCGCTGCGGTAGACATATGCAAGAACCCACACAAGAATCCACTCCGCGGGTACCGTATGCCAACGTACATGAAGCAGTGAGAGCGTATGCCTCCCAGTGGTTATCTTGGCATACGACGGCGTTGGTTATTCCAACTTTGCTGGTGGCCGCCCTGGCCGGCTGGGCTTTGTTCGCCGAAACCGATCCGTGGCGGTCCTGGTTACAGCTACTCTGGATTCCGGCCATGGTCGGGGTTTTGGTTTGGGGTTATTTTCGCGCACAGGGTATTGCTTTGTTTTATCAGGGCATTGCCGCTGCGTGGCACTGGCAGTATGCGGCGTCGCTTGTGCCCGCCGGTTATGCAGCTACGTTGTTTAGTGTGGGGCACGGTCAGATATTACGTAATATGATGGGCGGTACCGTAGGTGGCGCGCGCGCTTTTATCGCCAACTTAGAGTACACGGTCGGCTCCGGTAAGTCCGCTCACACTTACACAAACACTGTGGCCATGCTGGCTTTGTCCGACCGTGTGCCCCACGTTTTATTGGCGGTGGACAAAGATCGGTTCGATAGCCAAGTACTGAGTCGAGTAAGGAATTTTGAAGCAGTTCCCCTGGAGGGAGCATTTGAAGATCGGGTTGGTTTATACGTACAGTCCGGTTTTGAGCTTGAGGCTTTGCAGATAATTCACGTGGCCATGCTGGAAAAGCTTGGCACTACGTGGTCTAAATATAGCTTAGAGTTTGTAGGTTCGGAGTTGTACGTCTATGCGCCTCGCGTGCTCAGTACTCGGGATGAGGTAGAAGAATTGTTAAGCCTGCTTCATTACGCAAGCGAAGAGTTGGGTCCTCGGTTACGGCATATGCAGGGGAGTTTACGGGCAATGCGGGAAGCAACTGCCGCAAAAAAAGTATAAAAAATGCTACCGAATACGGTAGCATTTTTGCTATTGAAGGGGAGCGTCTATAGGTGGTATGGGCGGCAACGGCGGAACTACGGGTGTGGGCTCCGACCTTGGTTGGGGTTCTGAGTCGGTTTCAGGTGCTTGGCTGGCGGAGCCGGTTACGCGCAAGGGTGTCCCTCTGTAGTAAATTCGAGAACTGTTTTGACTGCGTGCGTCTAAGCTTTGAGTGGGCTGCACCGTAATCCGGCTGGCATTTTCCGCTTCTACCGTGGCTGTACGAGCACGTAACTCCTCCGCGTGAATCTTGCTCGCATTTTGGGCCCGGGCCGTAAGCGCGTCGGTGTTGCCGCTAACGGTGAGTGACGAAGCGTTTTCGGCCAATAGCTCAAGACTTTGACCGGCGATATTCTCTAATGTAACCGCAGAAGCGTTTTGAGCTTTTACTCGGAGCATGGTTACGCGGAATATGTCGCTCTGGAGTCGCGCGCCGTTTTCCGTAGAGATGTCGGTCAGCGCCGGTACAGTGACGGTTACTCGCGGACGTTGATGCATACAGAACAAGCACCAGCGATGTTTAGCGTCCGCTGAGCTTACTGTTAGCGTGTCGTTACTTACGTCGGTATGGATGCGGTCCAGATCCGATTGTACTCCGGTCACGGTGAGCGCCGGAGTTTCGGCTTGCATGAGTTGTACCTGTAGTCCGCTACTTACTCGGAGTTTGGTAAAGGCGGTTACGGGCCGTTCAATGGTCTTTGTCTGGTAGGCGGGTTGGTTTTGGATGTAGCTTTCAAACCGCGGCGCGTGGCGGGCGGTCAGGCCCGCGGCAACCGCAGCAGCCGCCACCCAGAGTACAATCAGTGCCACTACCGCCGGGCGGCTAAACCGAGATTTAAGCGCCAGTAAACTCAGGCCGGCCAAGAGGAATAAGAGTAGCGGTACAAAGGCAATAAAGAACAGCGCGCAGAGTGCGGCGTAGAACTGCGGTAAACCCAAGAAGTCACGTATGGGAAATTCGGTGTAGGCCGCGGTGCTGCCCGTAACAAAAGCCGTTCCGCCTACTACGAGTCCGATTATCCCGGCGGTTGCCGCCACGGTCAGCGCTAGACCGAGTAGACGAAGAAGTGTTTGCAGGAACAAGCTGGCTCCGCTTCGCACCGTGCGTACGGCCGGCCGAACCGCCTCAGCCACCTGTTTGGCCCCTTGCTTGGCTTTCGGGTTATGAATTATTTTTTCTTTAATAGATTTTTCTAAGCTTTCCAGAGTAATTTTATTGCCGCTCATTTCCAGTTTTTCCGAAAGAGTGGAAGCCTTGGGTACAATTATCCATAGCACTATGTATATGAGTATGCCGTACCCACCTAAGAGCACGCTGGCTACAAAGAGTATGCGTATCCACAGCGGGTCCGTGTCAAAATAGCGAGCTGTGCCGCTGGCTACTCCGCCTAAAATGGAATCGTCGCCGTCCCGATACAGGCGTTTCGTGCCATTTGTCCGGTGTTCGTGCGCCTCTGCTGTTTTTTCTTTAAGGCCATCTTCGGCATCGGCAAAATCGGACGGTTTGCCCATAGTCTGCATAACCTGGTCTACGGCTGCTTTTTGTACAATGCGCGAGTTGTCTCGGTCCTGCTCCAGTAATTGTTCAGCAATGCGCGCTTCAATATCTGCCAGTATTTCCGAACTGTCTTCAAATTTATGAAAATGTTGTTTAATGTCTTGGAGGTATCCATCTAGCGCGGCATAGGCATCTTCTTCAACATAAAAAATGCGGCCGGCTAAGTTAACGTTAATAGTTTTTTGCATAAAATGTTGCCTCTCCTCAGCATGCTGGCTGCTAGGATGGGCCGTATTAATTTTCTAAAAGCTAGCAGCTAGCAGCTAACAGCTGTAAGCTCTTACTACTGTTCAATAAGTGTTTGAATGGAGGTATTAAACTCTTGCCAGGCAGCTTTTAAAGTTTTTAGGGTAGCTTTGCCTTCGGGGGTGAGTTCATAGTACTTGCGCGGCGGACCGGTTTTGGACTCTTCCCAGGAGTAGGTGAGGAGTCCGGCGCTTTTGAGTCGGGAGAGCAGGGGATAGAGCGTACCTTCCACTACCAGCAAATTAGCGACCTTTAGTTCTTTTAAAATATCACTGGCATAGACCGGTCCGCGGGCAATAACCAGCAGGCTACAAAATTCCAGAATGCCTTTGCGCATCTGCGCTTTGGCGTTGTCTATATTGAATTCATTTTCCATAGCACAGTCCTTTCTATGTATGTAGTATACACCATAGTACTATGCAATGCAAGGTACCAGACATTATTTATCTACTGGACCTACATTTGGTGCTACAATAAGCGTAATTATGGATATTGAACAACGAGTCAGCGCGCTCGAAGCACGAAACATAAAAGTGGAGGCAAACAAGGCCTGGGAGGGGAGTTGGGTTCGGCGCGGGTTTATCATGGGTGTGACGTACGTGGTTGCCGTGGCATGGCTTTGGGTTATTCACGAACCGAACCTATGGCTAAAAGCCGTCGTGCCGGTGGCCGGCTTTCTTTTGTCTACCTTAACTATCGGCCCGCTTAAACAGTGGTGGGCCCAAACGTGCTACAAAAAATAAAGTATGGAAATAAATAATATGGAAACAAACACACCTGCTCCCGTGATGGTGCCCGCGCAACGAAAAACTTTTTTACCTTTCTTGCTTGGCTTCTTAGTTTGTCTTATTCTCTCTTTTCTAGGATTTTTATCTCTGCGTCAAGAGGCTCAGGCACCGGAAGTGGTACCAGAGAAGCCGGCATATGGGCACGGATCTCCAAGTAGTAGTCCAAAGCCGGTTCCGACGGTGACGCCCCTCCCGACCTTGTATTTTTATGGTCCATATAATTTGACTGCCTATGAGGGCGGAGGCTATCGCATTCTGGCCGATTACAAGAACGATCAAGAATCGCTGTACGGTTTTAGCATCGCGCCCGGGTTGGAGCGCGCGGTGTTTGGCCGATTTAACTTTGACCGCGATGGTTCTCCGAACGGTATGTTCGGTTCCGGTAGAAACACTCTTGCTCTACTCAGTTTGGATGCAAGCACCACGGTAAAAAATGTAGGACCCGACAAGCAAACAGCCAAGTGGAACTTTGAGTGGTCGCCCGACGGAAAACACCTGTCCTATGTGGTAAATGACGGCCAGGCACTGGAAATTTTAGATGTGAGCGCTA
>JAEUSE010000066.1 GCA_016788805.1 Candidatus Doudnabacteria bacterium | reverse complement strand
ATAAGCCCCAAAGAATTGGTGCCGTCTTTTGCCGCATACACTATATTATTCGGAATGAGAATGCTCGGAGCGGTGGTTGAGTTATACGGAAACTTCGCCGCGGCGACAGTCGCCCGGCCAGCAACAGTACCTTCCACCCATACTCTATCTTCTGAAAAAATTATTCCGTTTGTAGGAATACTTTGAGTCGACTGCAGAGAACGAGTATTGTAGTCTAAATACTCATTGTGAGCGACACCATTTACATCGTACCCGGTCGGGTTCGATCGTAAACTATTTACCACATAAATACTCACGGTACCGTTACTGTTAAACACCAGACTATACCCCTGCCCTCCGGAAGGAGCGAGGTAGATGCCACCGGACTGCGCATTGGCCTTCATAGTCGCGAGATCTGTTGTCATGGTTGAAAAATCTACCGATGGCTGTGGGTACTGCCAGTAACTCTGCGTGGACGCCGGAGCGCTCCCCCAAATACCCGGTTTGGTAGTAGGGCATGGACTGCCCGACCAAGAGGGACAAACATACGTTGATTTAGCCGACTGAATAGGCGCGTTACCGGTACCGTCAAACCGTATACCCCCGTTCGCAAACAACTGTCCGTTTACCGACTCCGTGTTCCCTATCCACATTGAGCTGTTGGTTAAAAAAGCATATTGAGCCAAACTCGGAACACCGTATTTTACGGTAACCACGCGCTTCACGTTTGTATTTGCCAAAGTATAACCAGTAGACACAATGGTTGTTACGGTTGTTCCGGTCGGCGGCGGATAAATGAGTAAACTATATTGACCCACAGTTTGAGCGGTATCAAAGTCTTTGAAGTCATGTAGATAAGGACCGCATGGGTTGCACCCGGTTTGGCCGGTGCCATCTGCGTAGTCCGTTCCAAAATGCGCCAAATGCCATTGGTAATAATTCGCGCCCGCCTCGGCGATATGAAAGGCCAACTCCCTATCTTGACTCGCTCGGGTCAACCGAAGCTGCGTTGTAGCATTACCCAGCAAAGCCAAAATAACCAATGACGCAACAAACGCGAACACCACTACAAATATGAGTATCGAACCTGCTTGGTTATTTTTTGAAAATTTCATATGTTACCTTCTCCTAAACTGAGTGCTCGCGCATAAAACATCTGTATAATTAGCGTTGGACACATATACATTTACGGTGTAAAAACCCTTACTCGGAATGGCGCTTAAATTAAAAGTTCCAATCCAGGTACCTCCGCCCTGGTCCGTACCGGCAACGTGAATATGGGTCGTATTTTTGTAAATGTCGAAATCCATGGAGGTCGTATTCGCAACCCCGTAGGCGTACACATTAAATGCGCCATTACCAAAAGCATTGTTCGACCCCGGCGCGGCGCTCACGCAACTCGGCTGAGGGGGCGGAGGGGCTGTTACATTTACCGTGACGCTACCACTCGCCGTTCCTCCGGGGCCGGTACACTGCAGCGTATATGTTTGTGTTGTGGTTAATGCGCCGGTTGTAGCTGTTCCACTTGTTGCTTTCGTACCGCTCCAACTACCAGAAGCAATACAACCGTTTGTGTCGACTGTAGTCGTAGACCAGGAAAGCGTGGCGGACGCATTATAAGCGATGGTAATGGCACTACTGCTTCCATTAGCCAACAAACTAACTGTGGGTGCCGGTGCCGGGCTCACGTTCACTGTAACGCTACTACTCGCCGTTCCTCCGGGGCCGGTACACTGCAGCGTATATGTTTGTGTTGTGGCTAATGCGCCGGTTGATTGCGTGCCGCTACCGGCGGTTGAACCCGACCACCCCCCGGACGCAGTACATGTTGTGTTGTTATTGTTTGTATTGGTACTAGTCCAGGAAAGTGTAGCGGCTGAGTTATACGCAATAGTAATTGCGTTGCTGGTGTTATTTGCCTGCAAGGTTACGGTAGGCGGCTGCACTGGCGGGGGCGCGGCCGCGGCTAAATTCGTTTTCAAACTCCGTATGGTCGCCATTGCGGTTACCGAATAGCTGTTAGTATTTTGAACCCCCGCTTTGTTGGCGATAGGCAAAACTACTTTCACAAACCGTATTGCGGTTTTATTGACCGGCTGCACCAGCGGAGCACCTGTTATCCCATCGTATGTGTCATCATAATAGTAAAAAATGGGCGTGCTTCCAGCGGACAGATTATTCTGAACCACTCTCACTGTCTCTGAGGCAAGGTTGTAACTGAGAGGACTACCCGCAGGAACGACCACCCCTCTGTACAAATTGCCATTCTGGATATAGTAGCGAACCCGCTCAACCTGCGTACCACCGTCTGAATTCGTATAAAAAATCAGCTGTTGGTTATCCGCCGTGTCTATGGGGTAAGCGCCCAAATTGGAAGTAATAGCGTTCCGCAATTCAGTCATAATTTGAAACGATACCTTTCTGACCTGATCCTGATCGGACAAAAGTGAACCCTGTTGTCGGTTTACCGTGAACACATTACTAAAGAGGCTCACAATACCCACCATGATCACACTAAATACCGCGATGGATACCAATAATTCTATTAATGTAAAACCTCGTGAGTGCATATGTTCGAAAGTGTCAAAGCTTATATTATCTGCGGTTGAGAAATAGATATGTTAGCGGCTCAATAAAATCTGCAAAACCTGGTTACCCGAAATATCCAAGCTATTAAAAGTTTGAGTCTGGTAGCCTGCGAGCGAAACGTCAAGCGAATAGTTATTCCCCGCGGTTAAACTTTGAAACACGCTCTGGCCCGGACTAAAGCACCCTGCCACATAGTTCAACGTCAGACTGGTCAATACAGCTGTTTTATTACTCTCAGTCGTATTTAGGTACGCCTTGTATCGTATGTAGCGGTTATTGTCCGCGCCCGCGGGTAAACTGGTGCCGGAGGTCGTAAAATATGTCGCAGCAGTACCATCCGGGCCCACATAGTTCCAGGTTGTATTATCATTATTCACCGCAATTTGAAACTGAAGCGTGGTAGCGGGGTCCTGAGAAGTAGGCAACCAAGTAAACGTTGTGTAGTTAGTCTGGTCCGTACCGGTATCAAAGGTGGACGACTCAAGCACACCTGATGCGGCATAGTCTCCCGCGATTTTATTCAGCCGCACCCCCGTGGGAGCGCTGTTTATGTCTACATTTCCGTCGTCGGTAAAATATTGCGTTACATCGATGAAAGTATCCTGTCCGCCGCCACCGACCCAGCTACTTTGTGTCCACACACTGCCGCCGGTTAAACTATAATAATCTTGAGGCGTGCTGCCTCCTTTTTGCAAATGAATTTGGGCATCCTCCAAAGCCGCGCCGGTTATTGCATCTTTTACAATAACCAATAAGCTATTAGTCGACTGCGCGCCCACCAGCATAGTAAATATTTGTGACGTACCCGGCAAAACGTCAATTTGTTGTATGGGGGAAGTCCCCAAAACCATTAAATTTTGACCTGTCAGTAACGTCGGGGTGTATGTATCCCACTCAATATTGCTCAACACGATTTGTCCACCGGCGGAAGCAGCGTTCTGGTTGTACTTATACACGTCCGGGCTGGTACCAATAAGTTTAGCCCCGGAGATGTTTACTCCGACCCCATCGACCGGTTGACACTTTTGGTCTAAGGTCCGAATGGTTAAGTTTGCCAATAAATCGATAGAAAAACTAACCTGGGTAACCTGGCCAACTGCCACGGTGGCATCCGGTTTGGTCGGATTGGGGTTTTGAGCCGTTATCGGGTATGTGGAGTCGGTAGAGTATCCGCTCTTCGTTGCCACAATATGATACCCGTTTGTGCTAGGGGGTAAACCCACCTCAACCCAATTACCCGCACTATCTGTTTGGCGGTCCAACACAATATTGGGGGTTAAGGAAGTATTCACGATATGTAAATTTGCATTCGCGACGGGTTGCCCTTGAGCGTTAAACACTTTAAGAAACAATGCCCCGGCATTTTCTACCCCCTCCAAACCTTTCGGTACCACGTTGGTCAAGATAGTAGTAACCGTAGGAGTAAAACTACTTTGGATAAACATCTTTACCTGCTTGTAATCGGTCGGAGCAGGATCCGTACCGGCCAGCACGGTTCCATCGGCAGGATCATCGTAATATGTAACTTCGTAATATATATAGTAGAGCCGATTTTCAATCGTAATAACTCGCTTATTACTTGCGTCGGGCAAACTACCCGAAGGATTGCCGTTCACGGTACCCACTTGAGCGTAAGGCAAGTTCCGGACTATTTCCAAGTCTGCCGCGACCAAACTGGCCAACTCCGTTCGTTCCCGAGCCACTTTTACGCTCTGCTGCAAGGCGAGTATAGCACCCAATACACCGCTCGCAAGTAACGCAAAAATAGCCATACCCACTATAACTTCAACGAGCGTAAAACCCCCGCTACTCAGTGATTGACACCCAAGCGCCGGGCTCTTGCCCGCTAACCTAAAACTGCGTATCCCTCGAAAAAAACTGTGCCGAGGTCTTTTACGGCCTAAAATATTAAGGGCCAATTTTTTTTGTATATATGCGATTTGTTTGTTTATTTTCATACCGATTCTATGCCCAACCACAAAAAAACGATGGACGTAACACTTATATATAGTATAGCACCGCGGCCTAAAGCCCACGCTTAAAATAAGCGCCACGAACGGTTTTCAAACTAAAATATATAGCCGCCATAAAAATAAAGCCAAGTACTATATTTGCCGCCAGAAAGGAAAAACTCGAAGCATTGTTATAAGCCGCTACCGCATAGCTCTCAAAAACTATGAAACCAATAACCGAGATAATCGCGTTTACCACCGAGCTCCAGGGCTGATTGGGGTTTGTGAGACCGGCCGCGCACCCCAATACGACTATCGCGAAAACCGACATAATTGTCGGATTAGGTAAATATCCGGCAAACGCGGGCAAACCTACAAGCATCACCCCGCTGGCAACCAAAAAAAGTAACCGCACTATGTCTCCGTAATAATGCGCTGTTCCGGACCGCGTAGTTAAATCGTGCATATATTTTTGTCTAAATTTTAATAATCAAAGAAGCGCCCTAACTTTGGCAACCTCTCACACCGCGGTGTATACACACTATAAAGCCTGCCTATTTAACCGTGCGAAGACTTTTAACGCGTACCGCGGTAATATTGGTGCTTTCGGCAATGTGTTTACCCCAAACCCTCACCGGTTCTAAACCTAACTCAGTCAGATACATAACTTTATTATTTTTACTTCGTAAGACTGCGTTGTTAACATCCACCCCGTATAAAACTCCATTCGACACGACGGTAAGCGCGGAGCCATTCTTCATAGCTATCTCTCCTGTTATATCGATATTTAAAAGGCGAACCCGCGCTCGAACAGTATCCGCGACTATCACAGCCTTGCTACGCTCCCACGTCCCATGTATGCTAGCGGTCATACCTACCTGCAAATCCTGAAAAGCTACCACCCCTCCGTTTCGGGTAAAAGAAGTGGCCATTGTAGTGTGTATAGTCTGAATCAAATTTTGCGCACTCCGCAACTCAAAAGATCTGCCGGAATAATCAATAGAAATAATTTTACCGTTAAACGTTCCTGCATGAGTATACAGCGTCAAGTCACGAATAGAACTCGCGCTAATGCTATTGTCGGACCACACCTGCCCACGGACTTCCACCTTATCGCCGACTATAATATCCGTAACGGTAATCGCGCTCCCGTTCCGGCGTGCCAACAAAGCATATGACGCCTCAGCTCTATACACCACCGCGGCGCGGGTTCTAAACACTACTGGATTAGCATATTGAGCGGTTACCACACCGACTAAAGTTGTTTCGGAAGCCGCAGCAACCCGTGCGACACCGCCAACCGCTGCCCAGAATAACGTCAATATACATAAGGTTTTACGTATATACATACTATGATTGAGGTGCGCGCCCGCCGCGCGTCACCCATAAAGAATAAGTTCTGTAAGTTATTCTTCCGCATCCTTCGGTAATAAAGTCAGGCCAACCGCTA
>JAEUSE010000065.1 GCA_016788805.1 Candidatus Doudnabacteria bacterium | reverse complement strand
GGATTTGAATTGGGCGCTAATTCGGCTGCGATCGAGAGTCAGAGATTTATAGCGGGTGTAGGCGTCAAAGGTTGAGGTGCTGCGATGGGCTGTAACTGATGTTGGGTAAGCTTCGATAGCGTACATGGCTTAGTGGTTATGGTAGTGTAAAAAACAGAATATCGGCTAATTCACATTTCTCTAATCAGTTCAGGGAGTGTCCCGTAGGTAATCCGTAGGCACCGTATGGTAGTTATCTACGCAAAAACAGGATACGGGGAAACCCTGTGGCTGTTCAAGCTATGGGGTGTTGCGTTTTGATTGTTATTCGGGGCAAAATATTGACATTAACTGATAATAGAGTAAGTTAATAATCATATGCAAAACAGTCGTCCATTCGAAATTCAACATCCTGTAGCCGGATTTGGCATACGTCGTGCGTTAGTGGCGGCTACACTATGTACTGCGGCAATTTTAGGCGCACAGCAAGGCTCGGAGTTGACTGCAGAAAACAGTGAACTCACAGCCGCAGAATTAGGTGATGTTGGTGTAGGAAGCGAGTATTTTACACAAGCTATGTCGCCAAATTCAAAGTGTCCGGACGTAGGAATTACTTTTAGTGTGCAGACAAGAGTAGGGGTGCTTGTGGTACGCGGAATGCGCAATATTTGTTCTGGCGTAGAACTCGTAAGGCAAGTAGATTTCAAAGATGCTACCGCAGATCGGCGAGCGCGTGCAAGATTCGTTGTGAACTATGTAGACGGGAAACGTATGAGAGTTACACCACCACTCATAGAACTTGGTAATACACTTCCGCCCAAAAGGTATTCTAGCTCGTACCCTTCCCTACCCGGTAAAGATGTACGTGTTGGCTTACTTATAAAGGGTGATTGCAACAGTCTAGGGCAGAACTGCCTAACTACAGGGTGGAAGAATTTTGGTTTTCCAAACACTTCCGCCACTGTCTCTCAAACCGTTCAAAGAAAACGCATTTCTATATAGGCTGTACGTACAATAGACTTGAGCTAGATGAGCGTTATCTAGCTTCCTACTGTGTGATCGTGGTACTGGTATAGAACTACTGGGGACAAAGCTCAAGCCAGATCCTGCTGGGAGGGTGGGTTTTACAGATAGTGGTTTTGACTGGACCTGGGCTGGTTGCAGTGGAACAAAAGGCAGCAGATTGGCTAATTCACATTTCTCTTATCTGTTTAGCTGTTTAGGGAGTGTCCCGTGGGTTATATATCGTTATAAGATAGGTAAGGTATTAGAGGGAGCCGTTGAACTCGTCGACTGCTTTATTTTGTTGTATTCTCACCGCATCGCACTTAACTTGGTCGGCTATGAAGGCAGCGACTGCGGCTTGGTCTGAAGGATCTATGGTTTCCTGACGCCTCGCAAGATTGATAGAGCACTTGTCGTACTGCTTTGTAAGATCGTCTACATTTGCATGTAATGTCTGTTGATCGGGTGTCAGTTGGCCGTCATCAGGTAAGAAGGCTGCCCAAAACATAACGATAGCTATAAGTATACCTATAGCTATGACTGCAATCTCTCCTTTTGTTGTCTTGTGCACTGGCAAGGGTTTGGGTAGTCTGTTCATCTTATGCTGAACATAAATAACCGGCATAAAACAAGCGACTGTTAGTACAAACAGCAAGATGTTGAGTAAAACATTCGTTCCCGACAGATAGCTAACTACACCTGTGGCTAAATTGAGAAAGATGTAATAGCTCGCCATAACTCCTGACCTTTGTAGGCACGGCAGTTTTTTTGCAGGCAAAGCTTTATACATATGTATGAACAATGGCCATATCCAAAAAATTGAAAGCAATGCGCGCCAAAAGGGTGATAGTTTTTCACCAGATATAGTTCGGGCGGCTTGCCAGTTTTTGTAGAACCAATACATGCCGTAGAAGCCGAGGCTTATGGCTATTAGTACGACTAAACGAAGTACGCTTATTCGTAGATACGGTACTCCTACGTCGGATACTTCATGAGAAGGCTGCTTACTAGCTGTTAGTATTTTGGCTTGCATACGGCTCGTCACCTATACACACCATTTCGTTATGTCGCCATGATATGCAAGTCTTGTACTAGTTAAAGTGCACAGATTAACTTTTTTGGCTTCTGCCTGTGGCTTGCGATTTACCATGTATAGCAATGACTCTACGAATGATGGAGTATACTCCTCGGCTATTATTTGGTAATCGTCTTCGACTCCAGCTGCTTTTGCCAGTGCATCGTAGGCTTCCTGGCGATTAGCGGCACCATCTACCAGCCTTAGGTCAACAGCGGTCTTTGTGTCGTATGTCATAGCGCCTATGCTATTTCTAATGGTAGCTTCGGGGATCAAACGTCGCTGGCTTACATAGCGGACGAATGTGTCGTATTCGTTATTGACCGTTTGTTGAAGAGCGGTTAATTCATCTTGAGTGAGTCGCCTGTAGGGGTTGCCTATATCTTTTGATTTACCGGCCGTAATAGTGACAGATTCAATGCCTTTTTGGGTTACGACCCCACCTCCAAAGATACCGTTATCTTGAGCCGTCACTGTGTCGTAGTATTCAAATGGGCCCATAATAACCCCTATGCTACCAGCGTCACTACCAGAGTCCATAAATACTTTGTCGGTGCTTATAGCCGACCAATATGCTCCCGAAGCGCCTGTGCCACTTATGTGCGCATAGACAGGACGACGCGCAGTTTTCCTATAGTAGTTGACGCCATCGGCTATAGCCCGAGATCCATATATAGTTCCGCCAGGCGAGTCTATTTCAAGTATGACACCCTTTATATTTGGATCTTCTGCTGCCGTGTACAGCCTGTCTTTTACCGTGTAGCCCGCTGTTTGATCCTCGGTGGCAGAAAAGAGCGACATGGCCTGCGGCTCAGTACCAGTAATTACACCTCTCACCGGAATAGATAAGAGTTCGTAAGTGCCATAACCATAGACCCATGAATAGTTATAATCATAGGAATCTGTACTGGAAGCTATGAATACACTTCCCACCAGCAGCGTCGCAACTATACACGCGACAACTACGTTCCATACCACCACAATCGTAACAACACGCTTAAGAATTGACCGCACATACGTACTTTTCAATACTTTCGCTTGCATATTAGCATAAGTATCTCACAGCCCGTCCAGCGAATCAAACACTTGTAAAGTCTCACCCTAAATACGACTTTACCGTAACCTTCGCTAGCTACAGTCTAGCAAATTGTGGATTTTGCTGGTAATACTCTCTGAACTGCTTCGGGGTCATCAGCTATTCAGAGAGTGTCCCTTAGATTCTCCTTAGATTCCTTGTCGCTAAGTAAACTCATTGGATGTGGGAATATATGTAAACTTGGCGCTGATGACGAAGAGAAAAAGATATTACAGTAGCACTAGCTACGAGCCCTCAGATACCTAGAAACCATTCTGCATTTTATGCCTCAGTACGATGATTTACCTTTGGGAATCCGCATACCCCTTGGGGGCTTTTAAGAGTCATCCTGCAGTAGCCTTTGAGGCAACACCCTACTTGCCCCAATTAATTCTATGCCTTTAAATGTTTCTTTTGCAAAATCAAGCACCACATCTGCATCTTGATTAGGTAAATCGTCTACGGGGATTGTATCAGTAATTTCACCTGCTTTAATACTTGCCAGGTAGATATATGCAATATCTTCGATCTCGTCATAAGTAATCGTAATGGTCTTTTGGAACTTTTTCATAGCTTTTTTACATTCTTATCCATCGTTTACCTGGGTTAAATCTTCTTCTCACTTCAACTGTAGTAATTTTTTTAGTATATCTATTCTATGCTACATAGAGCGTTTTTCCTGAAGCCATACCATTTTGGATTACATGTGCAATTGTGGTTGGATGCTTTCTATCGTAGTATTTTACACCAGACTGGACGGCCTTATTAACCATCTTCTTGGTAACTCCGCGTGCTGCCATTTGAGTCGATGCATCTGTTTAGGCAGTGTCCCGTAGGTTACCCATGGTACTCTCGCTGCGATTCCGGTTAGCCATGTACCTTGAACCGAGGATGCATGCCGACTGGAATGATGATGTTGAACTTTGATTTCCTAGCCATATTACTCGCCAATATAGCATGATTATCTCTGTTAATATTGTAGTTTCTGCGATTAAAAATTTTCACGAAATTTCCTATAGCCTTAATAATGGTTTAGTATTGGGTATATGAAGAAGAGTCTTAGCCTAGGACGAGTGCGTAAGGCTGTTCAAAATAATCGAATTGTGGGTGCGTCCATTATTGGCGTTATACTTATTACTGTAATTGCCACAGTATATTCTGTCTATATATACCCTAACAAAAATGAGAAACAAACGGACATATCGTCTGTTGCAACCAAGAAACCGATACCAGCTAAAGCGACAGAAAAAAATGCAGTAGAAACTGCAGAGCCAGCCGGGGCAGAGCCTACCACGACACAGCAACCTATTACTGCACCCGCGAACTCCGACAACACAACAACCACACAAGCAAAACCTAAAGCTAGTGCCTATGTACCACCTGTACCGGCGGCTAGTATCACAAGCTTATCTAAAAACGCAGCATCAAATTCTGCCACTTTTGTCGCAACTAATTTGACAGAAAACAATCTCGTTGCGATTGTGAACCCAATTAGTGCTGGCGCACAGGGTGGGGGCACAACATCGACAGCTCTATCCACTTACATTCAGGGATCCAGCCAATATGTGGCTCTATCGCTACAACTTCTCGCGGAGTCTTTACAACTCCGTTCTGGCACCTATTCAGTAATAGTCTGCGGAGGAGACATCTGTTCACCTGCTGCAAATTTCAGTTCAGATGCAATCTACCATGAAGGTGGTGGATTTACATACACTTTCACTTGGTTATAACTGCGTGAGGATAGGTCGGGATTGTGTGCAAGTCCGAATTCGAGTGTGGCTGAGTTCTAAGGATTTCTAGTAAGTATAAGCGTCGAAGGAGGATGTCGTTCGACGGGCTGTGGTTGGTGTTGCGCGGGTTGCGGTATCAAGCATGGGTTAGTGGTTATGGTAGCAGAGAAAACGTAAGATCGGCCAATTTACAGTGTTTGCATCTGTACGAGAATAAGGCTTGGGTACTTCTAGTCCTCCCATATGCTAGCAATGTTTTGCGCCAAAAACGATATCTTGCTACCTGCTGCCAGCTCCGTGATGATTACGGGGTCATTGTCTAACACACCCTCAAACTCACGCCTATCCTTTAGTACTTTCTTTATCTCAACCCACATTCTTTCTGTCTCACCAGTTTGGTTGGTAAATATTAATTTAACCAAATTACCAGCATGAAGCTTCTTGATGTCGTCCTTAGAGGGTATTTGGAACGTCCCTGGCGACTCTTGGTGTCTCAACGTTGCATCTTCAACCATCCAACTCATCTATTACTCCTACTTGTAAACCATCTTATCTTATCCCTTAAAGGCATACCTTTAGGAAAGTTTCTATTACTCTTTGATCTGTTACATGATCTGCATGTATTTTGTCCATTTCTTAGCGAGTTATTACCATTGCGACTCTTAGGTACTATATGATCAATCTCTGATTTTTTAGGGATTTTACCGCAGAATGCACATGTTTTTTGTGAACTTCTTATCGCATTTTTGGTAGACTGCGTAAATGCTTTTCCTGCTCCTTTGCCCCCCGCTGACCCAACACTTCTTATCGCTATATTCCCCACTACCCTGGTTGCTGTTGCAACCGCAGGTCCACACCCTAAACCGGCGGAGAAGTAGCATGTTGCAGCAACTGCAACTACTGCAACTCCAATGCCAATTCCGATTTTCCACTTGGTAGTAAGTGTAAACTCACCGGTCAGGTCGAACTCGTTTACTGGATCGGTTGGGTAGACATACGGGTTCGGTGTCCCACCCTGCACCGGGTCGACAGATAGGAACCTACCTAAACCAGGAATGTACACTCTGGCTCCCATTTGGATGGGTTGTATGGCTAGAGATACTTCA
>JAEUSE010000064.1 GCA_016788805.1 Candidatus Doudnabacteria bacterium | reverse complement strand
TAGGCTATAAGCTGCGCGCGTTGTACAATACGCGGATTCCCTGGTACTTTTTTCGCCAACGGCTCCAGCTCTATCGGTTGATTAATTAGAAAGATAGGTTTATCCTTTGGCAGGTTAACACGAATTTTTTTGAAAATTAAATCAATTAACCGACCCCGTCTCACGAATGACTCGTATGTTATACCGTGGGCATCGCAGTACGCGCGCAACTCGTCATCAGTCGCTGTTTCCAAGTTTATACCCGTGTGGGCCAAAAATAATTCTACATAGTTAACCCGTTCCCACTGCCCGCTCCAATCGCAGGCCTGACCTTCCGCGGTAATCTGCAAAGTACCGAAAGTCTCTTGAATGACATACTGGTACATTTCCTGCCAGAATTCCAACAACTGATTAAAGTCAGCGTATGCCCAATAAAACTCCATTTGTGTGTAGTCTTGCAAATGGGTTGTACTAATACCCTCGTTACGGAAAATGCGCCCAAGCTCAAACACTTTTTCATACCCAGCCACGAGCATTTTCTTAAGCGGCAGCTCCAACGAAATACGTAAGTAAAAATCCCTGCCCAACGCGTTGTGGTGCGTCACAAACGGCTCAGCTTCCGCACCTCCGGTCGTTGGCTCCAAAACTGGCATGTACATTTCTACGAACCCTTTTTGAAGCAAGAAGTCACGAAAAGCCTGCCAGAATGTAGCCTTCTGTTCAAATAATCTTTTTGTCTCCGGATCAAATAAGATATCTAGATACCGCTTTCGAAGTCGGGTCTCTTCATCGGTTATACCAAAATAGTCACTCGGCAAAGGAAGCAAGCTCTTGGCAAGCAGTCTATATCCGGTCGCTTGCAAAGTCTTTTCCCCGGTCTTTGTCTCAAACAAAGTACCAGTCGCTTCGATAAAATCACCGGTATCAAAGGTATCAAGAAAAAAATTAAACTGTGTATCACCGACTTCTTCTTGTTTAACCAAAATTTGCACCCGAGCAGTGCCGTCTTCAATGTGTGCAAATAAAATTTTACCCATACCCCGCATGCTTCTTATGCGGCCCACAAGTGTAATGCGCTGACCTTGCAACGCGTCAAATTGGCCCAAAGCCTCCACATTGGTGTGGGTTCGGGTCGTGCTCGACGGATATGCCTCCAAGCCAGATTGTTCTAATTGATTTATTTTTTCAATGCGCCGGGCGCGAATGTCTTCAAGTCTGTCGCTCATATAGGGAAGTGATGAGTAATGAGGCTTGAGATATGAGCGAAAGTAGGCTCACGCCTCACTGCTCATTTCTCACCTCTAGCCTCTTAATTATAACAAAATCCGCCCGTGGTGACCACGGACGGACATATACAGAAAAACTACTGGATTGCGGTAATTTCGTATATAGTCTCACCGGCCGGGGTAGTCACGGACACCTTATCGCCCACTCGCTTACCAAGCAAAGACTTTCCAACCAAAGATTCGTTGGAAATTTTTCCCTCGGAAGGATTGGCCTCGTTACTCCCGACAATAGTATATTTTTGTTCTTTACCGGCAACTTTTACCACGGCGGTCGAGCCGATGGAAATAATATTGTGTTGTGTAGAAGCGGTAATAATTTCCGCGTTTTTAACCATTTCCTCAATTTCCTGAATGCGACCTTCAATAAACGATTGCTCTTCTCGCGCTTGCGCGTAGTCGGCGTTCTCGCTTAAGTCACCGTGGGCAGCGGCCTCACGAATACGCTCAATAACCTCTTTGCGTTTTACTTCAATGAGATGCTTCAGCTCTTCGTTTAATTTAGATAAACCCTCAGGGGTTAAGAGATATTTTTTAGACATAGAACGAGAATTACGAATAACGAATTAAGAATTACGAACTAACACCAATCACTTGCAAGAAAAAAGTAAGGCGTGATTCGTAATTCGTACTTCTGGCTTCTGACTGAATACTTGACCTATTTTACAGGTAATACCAGGTGGTGTCAACGGCCCCGGTTATCCACCGCCGGGCAGTCATTTAGTAATAAGTAAACAGTAATTAGAAAAGTCGCCTGTCGATTCCTATTAATTCTTACTTACTACTAATTCCGGCTTTTCTTTCTGCCACTCTCAACACATTCCAGAATAGTTTCGCTATTGTGACAGGGCCTACGCCGCCCGGCGTAGGAGAAAAATAAGCGGGGATATCGCCAACACTCGCCCTGTCTACATCTCCCACCACGCTGCCGCCGCTTTCCGCAGTGCCTGCATCAATGAGCACAGCGCCGGGCTTCACCCACTCCGCGGTTACCAGGCCAGGCCGGCCCACGGCAGTAATAAGCACATCTGCCTGACGAGCAATCCGCTCGGGGTGTTCCGTCTCACGGGTTATTATTTCCACTTCCAAATCTCGAGCGCGCAACAAAAAGCTAACCGGACGGCCAACCAAGTCACCCTGCCCCACCACTACACACCGTGCCAATTTTTCTGGCGGCAAAGTGAGACTATCTAAAACAGCCAGCACGGCTGCGGGTGTTGGAGGAACAAATGACAAACCACCGGCGTAAAATAATGAAGAATTTACGTTCGTTAAGCAGTCCACATCAATATCCGGACTAATTGCGTTTACCAGAGCCGATTGATTAAAACCTACCGGAGCTGGCAGCTGAACAATTAAACCGGCCACCTCGGGCATATGACAAATTTCTGATATTCTCGTTAAAACATCCGCTTCCGGCACGAAACTGGGAAAATCCGACCGCAAAAACTTAAACCCCAACTGCTCGGCCCGTTTCGCTTTCATGTTTACGTATTGTATAGAAGCTGGATCATTCCCTATCAGAACATCACAAAATACCGGAGTAAAAGGCAGGACCGCAACTCGAGCGGCTATATCTGCATATATAGTTTGTGCAATGGCTTTTCCGTCAATGAGCATATTAAAGCTGTATCTTGTATGTTATAAAGTTGTAAGTATGAGCCTAATTGTAACCTACAACATACAACTCTACAACTTACTACTATTTTTTGTAGCGATGTTCGGCCCACCACTTCAGAACTTCTTTGGCAATTGGTCCCGCCACAGCATGTCCCTCTCCGCCACCCTCCACCAACACAGTGAGTACAATTTGAGGGTCCTCATACGGAGCGTAGGAAGTATACCAGGCATGCTCGCTCGCATTATTATCAAATTGGGCCGTCCCGGTCTTACCGGCCGAGCTGATGGGGAGTGTTTGGAATTGCCGCGCACTTCCGGCTAACACTGTTTGCCGCATGCCCTGTTGCACCACTGATATAACCGAGTCGTCCGCCATTTTCGGGATAAGCACCTCGGGCTTAAACTCCGCAACGGTTACACCCTGTTGGTTCTCCGCCTTACCCAAAACATGCGGCCTCATGCCCACTCCATTATTGGCAATAGTAGCTGTCCACTCTGCCACTTGTAACGGGGTAGTAAGCATATCCCCTTGACCGATGGCTACATGATAAGTATCGCCCAGGTACCATTTACCAAGTATCGGGTCGGACTTATAAAATGCGGCTTTCCAAGCCGGGTCGGCCACCACTCCGGGCTTTTCGCCGGGCAAGTCAATACCGGTAGGTTTTCCCAGATTAAATTTGCGATAGTATGCGGACAGCCTTTCAATACCCAGGCCCTCTACCCCGGTGCCGGGGTACCCGCCGCCAACCACATAAAAATAAATGTCGCTACTAGACGCGATTGCCGACCGAACAGTCATCGGACCCAAGCCGTCCCGCTTCCACCCGACGAAATCATAGCCAATGGCCGGATTAAACTGATTGGGTACGGTAATCTTCCCCCGGTCATAAATAACAGTACGGTCGGTAACCACCCCTTCCTGCAAGGCAGCCACACTCACCATCGGTTTTACGGTAGAACCGGGCGGGAGCTGGGCGCCAATTACGCGGTTAAAGAGCGGGAGCCGAGTGTCGCTCAACAAGGCCCGATATTCGGCGCTGCTCATACCCCGGGCGAACGCGTTGCTGTCAAAACTGGGAAATGAAACCAGCGCCAGCACCGCGCCGGTCTTAGGATCAAGCGCCACCGCCGCCCCCTTCATTGAGGGCTTGTCAGCAAATTGCTTATACAGCACTTCCTGTAGTTGTTTGTCGAGAGTCGTATGGAGTGTTGCCCCAGGGCTGCTCGGCAACTGCCCCAAATTCTTCACGACAGTTCCGGCTGCGTCAACCTCCACCAAATCACGCCCATTTGCACCTTTCAAAATTGACTCATACGAGTCCTCCAGTCCATTTTTGCCCACCACGTCTTGCGGAGAATAGAGCGGGTTATTTAAATACCCGTCCGCTGTGCCTATACTCCCGGTAATCCCCAGCACATGCGCAAATACGAACGAATTAGTATACTCCCGCACGGGAACGGCCTGAACCAGAAAACCGGGAAACTCCGCCGCGCGCGTCTCGAACAAAATTGCCTGGTCTTTGGTCAGACTGCTTACCAAAGTGACCGGCTCAACACTCTTTGGATTAATCGTTTTTGCGACCTCTGCCAAAGCTGCGGTGTCAAGTCGCAGCACCCCACCCAATTCGGTCAGTCGATCGGACAGTTGGCCCTTTGGCACGTCAAAGGGCACCACCAATAAACGAAAACTTGGCGCACTCCGAGCCAGGACCTCACCGTACCGATCAACTATTTCACCCCGAGGGGCGAGTAGTACCCGCTCCCGCAACCGATTTCCGTCCGCAAGTGCCCGCAACTCCAAACCTTGTCCGAGCTGCAGCCACCCAAGACGACCGACCAGTATTAGCACGCTCAGTATAAGCATGCCTAACAACCACGGCTTTGTTCGAGTACGATGCTCGATGGTTCGAGCGTCCTCCGTAGGACTCACCGGCGTAAATACCGCTTCCTCCCACTCTAAGTCATCCGTCGATGTTCGAGGACTATCGCCCATATCAATTGTGTGTAGAAAATCAGGCATATCCACTCACTTACATTCGCCGCAGTCTAATCGGCTTAGAAAACATATGTACGAACTCAAGCCACATCAGATAAATTCCGACTGATGCGATCGCGCCCAGACCCGTACGTATAAGCTCCGTTTGAGGTATGCGCCATATACTCGTAGGCACTATGGGGTAGCCGAACGCTGTAGCGAGCGCGCCCACCACAGACGTCCACACACCCAATAAAAGCGTAGCCAAAACAAAAGTCACGCCAAGAGCCGGCAAGATCTTGTCCGAAGGTACTATTCGATAAAAACTCACCCGAGCCAAAATGTAGATGATAGAAAAACCAATCATATACGTACCGGGTAAAACCCCTGTAGAAAAATCAAACACTAAACCGACGATAGGTGCGCACCACTGCCACTTAAACTCATTGTCGGTTACAGCAAGCACAAGCACTCCGGCGAGCACGAGTCGCGGTATCCACAGCACGTCCATCCACGCAGGCAAAACAACTGCGGTACAAAGCCACAACACGAACAACATACCAATCGGCCACCAAATTGAACGCATATATAGTGTTAAATTACGGGCATCAAATCATAATACCAAATAAACTCAAATATCAGAATCCTACATTTTTATATCTGGTTTAAGATTTTAAAATTTATTTGTATTCTGTATTTTGTAATTCGGCGCTTAGCCGGTTAGGGTTGTAATACATGCACAAAACGAATATCTCGTAAATCCACCGGGCTTTTCACGGTAACCTGGGAAAAAAGCGCGCCAGCTTTCTTTTCTACATGAGCAACACTGCCAATCAACACATCCGGAGGTATGCGAGCATTCACTCCGGCGGTGGTTACCAAGTCCCCTACGGCCACACCGCTGGTATCAGAGATAAAATCCAGTTCCAAGCCCGAGCCGAATGATCCGCGCAATACTCCGCTCGCCTGCCTGTTTGCCACCCGAACATCAACGGCCGTGGAAGGTGCTGTCACCAGTCGAATTGTAGCATTGCGAGCAGTAGCCAAAACCACTTTACCGATAAGATAACCTTGGCTTACCACACCTTGACCCACCACCACCCCTTGCTCGGTACCACAGGACAATAACAATGTCTGGGTA
>JAEUSE010000063.1 GCA_016788805.1 Candidatus Doudnabacteria bacterium | reverse complement strand
ACCAAGCCGCACAGGCATTGAAGGAACTGCGTACTTTGCGCGGTCAAATTAAGAGTGAGCACGAATAATGTATTCAGAAGGTGTCCCTTTTAATACCATGGTCGACCTGGTGTCCAGCCCGCAAGGTATTTTTACGGTGACTATGGCCATTATTACTTTACTTACTTTGTCCGCCAGCTTTTGCGCGTTAGTCTGTACTATGATTTTTTTGCCGCGCGCGCATCTAAAAAAGAAATATAGCCTAGTCCGAAAGTGCTTTGCTATGTTTATTTTCGGCATGTTGGTATCCGGTGGTCTTCTGGTGGTACATTTTATTGGCTCGGTAGCTATTCACTACGCACGCTGCTCGGAAGACGTACCCGAGTGCTATGACTCATATAGATAACTACTTTTTTAGTGCAGGTTATATCGTCATTCGTTAATTCGTATTAAACCGTATATGAGTATTATGACTGAACTTAATCCTAAATTAGGCCAACGGGATGTAGAACAAATACCTACCCGCAACGGGTACGGCGAAGGGGTGTTTGCCTTGGCCGAACACAATTTTAATGTGATAGTTCTAACCGCGGATTTGGCGGAAAGTACCAGAGTTTTGGAGTTTCAAAAAAAGTACCCGGCGCAGTTTGTGGAGTGCGGTGTGGCCGAGCAGAACATGATGGGTATAGCCGCAGGTTTGGCCTTGGCGGGTAAAGTACCGTTTGTTTCCAGCTACGCCGTCTTTAGTCCCGGTCGGAACTGGGATCAGTTACGCGTAAGTGTGTGCTATAGCCAGGCTAACGTCAAAATTATTGGTGCCCATACCGGAGTGTCTGTAGGTCCGGACGGGGCGACGCATCAAGCTTTGGAAGATATAGCTATAACGCGGGTGTTGCCCAACTTGACGGTGGTAGTGCCGTGTGACTCTTTGCAAGCCCGGGCTGCAACTATTGCTGTCGGTAACCGGCCGGGTCCGGCATACATTCGTTTAACTCGAGAGGCCACTCCGGTCATGACTACTGCAGAAACTCCATTTGAAGTAGGTAAGGCCCAAGTTTTTAGGGAAGGCACCGATGTGTGCATAATTGGCTCCGGTCCGGTGTTGTATAATGGAATACTGGCTGCGTTAGAGCTAGAGCGTGATGGCATAAGCGTGATGGTGGTGAATAACCACACCATAAAGCCAATAGACGTAGAGACTATTGTCGCGGCCGCACAAAAGTGTGGTGCGGTGGTGACTTTGGAGGAACACCAAACCATGGGTGGGGCGGGCAGTGCGGTATGCGAAGTGTTGGCTCAACACTACCCGGTGCCGGTAGAAATGGTAGGCATGGAGGACCATTTTGGTGAGTCGGGTGAACCGGAGGAGCTTATAGAAAAGTTTGGTATGGGCGTTGGTGCGGTCATAGAGGCCACAAAGAGAGCAGTAAGCCGTAAAGCAATAAAGCAGTAAGCGATAACCATGATTAAGACTTTTCATGATATTGTCGCCTGGCAGAAAGCACACGAGTTAGTTTTATTGACTTATAAACTAACTGAGCAATATCCTAAAACTGAGATATTCGGATTGGCCAGTCAAAGTAGACGTTGTGCGGTATCTGTTCCATCGAATATTGCTGAAGGGTATACAAGAAAGTCCAGAGCGGACTGTTTGCATTTTTACAGGATTTCCGATGGCTCTCTTGAAGAACTTAAGTACCAGTTATTACTGGCCAGAGATTTAGGGTACATTTCTGACTCGCAGTATTCCCAAGTTTTGTTGCTTGCTGAAGAAGTCGGGCGTTTATTGAATGGTTGGAAGAAGACTCAAAAATAATTAATTAATGCTTACAGCTTACTGCTGTATTGCTTACTGCTAATGCAATGAAAACCAAGTACGATGTTATTTCTATCGGTGACCCGGTTATAGACAGTTTCTTGTTTGTAGACGACATTGAAGTAAAAAAAATAGGTAAAGACTTAAAAGCGATTATAAATTGGGGTGACAAGCTTCCCGTACAGAAGTTTTTTAAGAGCGTTGCGGGCAACGCGTCCAACAACGCCATTGGTTCGTCGCGTTTAGGTTTGAAAGCGGCGTATTTTTGCATTGTGGGCGATGACGTGGGCGGCCGGGAAATTAAACATCGCATGGCCAAAGAAGGAGTGTCTACCGAGTACATTCATTTTGATAAGACTCATGGCACCAACTATCACACCGTACTTTCCCACGAAGGAGAGCGTACCATTTTTGTGTATCACGAGCACCGAAAGTACCACGTGCCAAAGTTTGCGCCCAGTAAGTGGGTCTACTTAACAAGCATGCCTCAGGGTTTCCAGGAGATTTATCCTGGTTTGGCTAAATACTTGGACAGCAATAAGGTGAAGTTGGCCTTTAACCCGGGAACCTATCAGTTAAAAGCTGGTATAAAAGTGAACAAGCCGATGTTAGAACGTACTGATGTATTGTCGGTAAACGTAGAAGAAGCGCAGCGTTGGGTGGGGGACTGTAACCGCGACCCGGAAGAGTTGTGTATTCGTTTGCGTAAACTTGGTCCTAAAGCGATTGCCTTAACTGACGGACGCAGGGGGGCCTATTCCCACAGCGATGAGGGTTTTTTCTACATTCCGGAATTTCCCGGCAAGCGGGTAGAGGCTACAGGGGCCGGGGATAGTTTTACTACCGCCTATGTTGCAGCATTGATATACGGCAAGTCGCACGCGGAAGCATTACAGTGGGGTCCGGTAAACGCCGGAAGTGTGGTGTTGTTCGTCGGTCCGCTGCAGGGTTTGTTATCCCGGCACCAAATAGAAGAGCGACTGTCCAAAATGCCTAGGTTTAAGGCAGTACCGATTACTGACCTTAAAACCAAGGCACGAATACTCAAATTGGTCGCAAAGAAGAAAGATTAACCAATAGTTTTTAGTTTATAGTAGTTAGTTTTTAGGGATACGAAATGAATAGTAATAGTTACAAAGACTTAGTTGTTTGGCAGAAATCGATGGATTTAGTTGTTAAGATCTACCAATTGACTGAGGCGTTTCCCAAGGCCGAAATATTCGGTATGGTGGCACAGATGCGGAGAAGCGCTGTATCCATACCTTCCAATATCGCAGAAGGAAGTAAACGAGGTACAAAAAAAGATTTTCGTCATTTCTTGCTTATCGCGTATGGTTCAGGTGCCGAGTTGGAAACTCAAATAGAAATCTCTAAACGGTTGAACTTGTCTAAGCTTTCTGATTTTGTCGGGATAGACGATTTACTTAGTGAGGTCATGCGAATGTTGAATGTCTTTGTAGTGAAACTAAAAACTACATCCTAAAAACTATAAACTAGATTATGTTAGTTCACATAAAAGATCTCGTTATTCCGGACATGGTGGGTAAGTTTGCCTACCCGGCCTTTAATACCCAAAATCTGGAGACCACTATGGGTATTATTCAGGCTGCCGATGGGCTGAACACGCCGGTTATTATCGAGGTATCTGAAGGCGCGGTTAAATACGCCGGACTGACTACGATTTATGAGATAATGGCTACCTTAGCCGATAGCGTAAAAGTGCCGGTTGCGCTTCATATGGACCATGGCAAAGACATGGAACAGTTAAGGCGCGGCATTGAACTTGGATTTTCCAGTGTGATGATAGATCATTCCGGCCTCTCAACGGAAGAGAATATTCGCGATACCAAAGCCATGGTGGAGTTTGCCCATAGTCATGGAGCGTGGGTGCAGGGAGAGATTGGGAAAATCCGTGGGAGCGAAGATTGGGTAAATGTGTCGGACTCTGAGGCACTTTTGACCGATCCGGACGAAGCCGAACAGTTTTATAGAGCCACCGGGGTAGACACCCTAGCCGGCTCTTTTGGGACTGTGCACGGGATTATAAAAATTCGCGGGGGGGTTACGCCTCATGTGGATGTCGCCCGTATAAATGCAATTCATCAGCGCATTAAAGTGCCGCTGGTTTTGCACGGTGCAAGCGGGGTCGATGAGAATGTTATTCACGCGGCCATAGAGGCGGGAATTGCTATAATAAACATAGACACGGAATTACGTCTGGCTTACGGGGAAAGCCTGCGTAAGTCCCTGGCAGACCAGCCGGAAGAGGTGGACCCTCGATATATTATGAAACCGGTTATTGAAGCAGTTAAGAAGGCGGCCGAGAGAAAGTTGCTGCAATTCGGAACTAAAAATTTAATTAAGCAGTAAAGCAGTATGCAGTAGAGCAGTAAGGTATAGATAAAAATAAGCGGATGTGAGTATTTGCTTATTGCTATGCTGCTTACTGGCCTATTGCTTATCCAAGAGTATGTTTAGCGATAATATTGCCGGTTCAGCTATTCATGACGCCAACCCGAGATTCCGCATGTATCTGGTGGTTACCGTTGCTGTCGGTGCTTTGGGGTCAGTGCTATTTTGGCGTTCACAGTTGCTCATCGCTTCCGATTACGTAGATTTGCCCGCGCATGGTACGGTGCTACATAAAATTCAGGCAGGGCAAAACATTGGTCAAGACAATTAAGTAACAGAAAGGAATTGGTATGGAAAAAGTAAGGGTAGCAATAAATGGATTTGGTCGCATTGGTCGCCAGGCGTTTAAAATTGCGTTAGAGAAGCCGGAGTTGGAAGTAGTCGCTATTAACGACTTAACCAGTCCGCAGGTTTTGGCTCATTTGCTCAAGTACGACACTAATTATCGGAACTATCACCGCGAGGTTGGCTTTGATGAAACAAACGTCATTGTGGACGGCGTAAAGTACCCGGTGCTCACAGAAAAAGATCCGGCCATGCTTCCTTGGGCGAACATGGCCGTAGATGTGGTTATTGAGTCCACGGGTCGGTTTACCGACAGCGAGAAAGCCGGTGCCCACGTAAAAGCCGGCGCTCGACACGTAGTTATATCTGCCCCGGCAAAAGACGAAGGGGTAACCCCGACTATTGTGTTGGGGGTTAATCCCGACGACTATACCGGTCAACCGGTAGTGAGTAATGCGTCGTGTACAACCAATTGTATTACGCCGGTCATGTCCGTGTTGCACGGGAAGTTTGGTATTGCTAAGGCGTTTATGACTACCATTCACAGTTATACCGCCGAACAAAATTTAATTGACGGCCCGCCCCCTGGCGGAAAGAGTAACGATTTGCGGCGGGCTCGCGCTGCGGCCGCGAACATTATTCCCACCACCACCGGAGCGGCGATTTCGGCAACTCAGGCTATACCGGATTTGAAGGGCAAGTTTGACGGGCTCGCGTTTCGTGTGCCGACTCCGGTTGGTAGCCTGTCCGATTTCACTCTATTGCTCAATAAGAATACGAGCAAAGAAGAAATTAATCAGGCATTTACTGATGCTGCCGAAGAGTCTTTGTACAAGGGTATTTTGGAAGTCACAAATGAGCAGATTGTTTCTTCGGATATTATCGGCAACCCGGCCAGCTGTATTGTGGACTTGTCGCTTACGCAGGTCATTGACGGTAACTTTGTAAAAGTAGTTGCGTGGTATGACAACGAGTGCGGGTACTCTAATCGTTTAGTTGAAGAGGTAATATTGGTCGGCAGCAAGTAAATAGCTTTTGGCTTCTGTAGCTTCCTAAGCTTTCTAGCTTTTGAAGCTTTTGAAGCTTTCGAAGCTACGGAAGCTATTCTATGGCTATAAAATACATACGGACAGCGCATGTTAAAAATAAAACCGTTCTTGTTCGAGCCAGTGTAGATGTGCCCTTAGGCGGAGATACTGGTGAGGTTGCCGACGATTTTAGAATCAAGGCTTCTTTGCCGACCCTGCAGTTACTTATGAAGCATGGTAATGGGGTTGTAATTTGCGGTAAGCGTGGTCGGCCCGAAGGTGTGGCGGTAAAAAAGCTCAGTCTCGGACCGGTGGCAGAACGCATGGCCAAGTTGCTGGGTTTAAAGTATTTTCAAACCGACTTCGCGGTTCCGGAGGGGTCGACAGGCGGCTTAGTTTTTTACACTGGTAATCTGGAAGAGACTAAACACCGTGAGCGCATACAGGCTATTAGCGCATCGAGCGTTGTGTTTCTGGAAAATTTGGAATTTTACTCCGAAGAGTTGAGTAGTAGTGTGGCGTTCGCGAAGAAGTTGGCCGGGTTGGCGGATGCATACGTAAATGACGACTTTTCTAAGTGCCATCACGGCGCCGCGAGTATTA
>JAEUSE010000062.1 GCA_016788805.1 Candidatus Doudnabacteria bacterium | reverse complement strand
GAGCTCGATGGCGATACGCCGGTGCCCATAGTGGGGGTGTTCGGTCATCGTGGCCTTGATCTGGGCTGCTAGCACAGCATCACGTGTTGGCCGGATACGCCGTTTGTACGGCGTGCTGCGGTCAAGGCCAAAGAACGTACACAGCTTCGAACGGAAACCCACATCTGCTTCACCCACCAGCGCTATTTTTTTGAGCGGGAAGCCTCCGCTGTCAGCTTGCCCAGCAAGCCATACAGCATCTCCACCTCACGCTTCAGACGAGCAATCTCCAGGGTGCTATTGTCACCAGATACGCCACTGTGCAGCCAGGTATAGATGGTCTTCGTGCTGACACCAAACGTGGCAGCAACCTCCGTTGCCTTTTTCCCCTCATCTCGAATCTGCCGGATAATCTCCTGCTTTTTGTCATTACTGATGTATTGAGCCATATGAAAAACACCTTTTCTGTAGGCGGCTACCGCCGCCTACTCATTACCTGTAGTATATATGAGCTCTAGAGACTCAGTGATGAGTTTAGTGGGGACCTGCCACCCACCTTTCGGTGAGCATTTAACACGGTACCACCTACCCGATATATTACGAGCAGAGTATCACCAAGCTAGTATACAAATTTCTAGGGAATTACGTATTGCTCAACAGTATCTGGGCAACGGATTGCCAGAACTGGGATTGTCATCAACTTAGAGCAAATAAAAAACTACGAACTTCGTATTAACTCTGCGAAACTTTTTAGTGTTTAATACGTATAGTAGATATGGAAAATGAAGCTCAAATTATTGAAGAGATAATTGCTGGTTCCGACCGATACGCAGAACTCGTTGAACGGTATCACGTTGGTCTTATTATCCATTGTGAACGAATTGTTAAAGACCGTAACGATGCTGAAGACATAGCTCAAGAAGCCTTTGTGAAGGCATATTTACGGTTAAAATCATACAATTCAAGCAAATCACGTTTTTCTACATGGCTTTACAAAATAGCTACTAACCTAGCACTAGATCACCTGAGAAAAAACAAACGCACCATGTCCGTAGAAGACTTTGAAACTCTAGCCGAAGCCACAATGCCGACCTTCATAGAAGATGAGGAACGAGAAGAAATGAGGAGAGCTGTAGAAAACCTAGTCCCCCCAGAATATCGTCGAGTAATTGAGGCATATTATTGGGATGGTAAGAGCTATCAAGAAATAGCCGAGGCAGAAGGCGTACCCCTAAACACCACTAGAACTTGGATCCGAAGAGCGAAACTCCAATTAAAGGAGAAGATCTCATGAAAGATACTATAGAAACTCGAATAATCGACTCCCAACCACTTGGTCGTGGAAATAAAGAATTTGTTACACGTACTATAAACGCTGTTAAGCGAGCAAAAACTAGTGAAACTTTTGGCGAAGTTCTTCGTAACAGAGAGGTAAACCAGAAGGAGAAGTTATTCATGAGGTTCGTTAAAGTACATCGAGCATTGGCGGCCGGTATTGCAGTTCTTATGGCTCTATCGTTGTCATTTACTGGCTATGCCTACGCTTCCGGCACTAACCCAGTAGCCTTAATACGCAAACTCATAAATAGTGGCAAAACAGTAGAAGTAGAATATGAAGGACATACATTTCAGTATGGTTCAAAACACAGCTATAGCGACGCAGCAATTACGGCATACGCAGAGCTAAACACTGTAGCAGATTTGCACTTTCGGGCTAGTAATGCCTTTCAAATTCCTAAAGACGGAATTGAGTATGTTAGTGACCCATACAATACGAAATATGTATACCCTTGGGTAGGTACCATCGAAAGTGTAAATGCTCAAACGGTAAGAATTCACAAACAGTATATAGTTGGTGACAAAGTAGAGCCTAGTAAGCAAGTTGATGAATATATAGAACTCCCCAAGGAGCGATTGAATTCATATAAACAAGGCGAAATTATTGACTCAAGTGCTTTAACTTCAGGCAGCGTGGTAATAGTGTATCAAGACGCGTACCTGGAGCACCGTATTGGATCATCCAGCAAACCAACTTCAATTACACAGTACTTTGTATTCGGGCTGACACATGACATAGCCAGTATTCAGGAAGCAGCCCAAGGAGCTAAAGGCGAAAGTGACGAGGCTACAACAATCTTTGAACCTTCTTGGGGCGGTGCTACAAATATCTGCCTAAACAATGGTGCCGATTTGTGTGATGTAGACAAGCAAGGTTCAACCAACGGTGAAAGTCTATATGTATTCACCAAGTCACCTAACCAGCCTTACAATAACCCGGACGTTATACCTTTTGGCGAGGCGGTGCTTGATTCATCTCGTGCTGCGAAAGACCTCATCATTCGTAATACGCATGGGAAAATTACCAACATAACCAACTCCTCGATTGTCATTAAAAGTTCATCTGGCACACTTTGGACGCTTGACTATAGCCTTAGTAATCAGCAGTCCTTTAACAAGAACCATAAACCCTTAAGCGTCGGAGATAATCTGGTTGTGAGTGTAGTCGGATCTCTCAACGACCTAGACAATAGGCATTTCGATAACCAGCACATTTATGTCATGCAAAGGTATTAAACTTCTCTGTAACCCCAGCTGTAGACATTGTCTTAGTGCTAGTTGAACTGAAGGTACGAAAAGTAGAGCAAAGCGCCGCCTAATCAACCTCATATTTTCGAGCACAACACTACTAACGGAATTCACGTTACTACACCGCTTCCAAAATACCCACACACCTCACCATCATCTTCCGGCTTAAAATTCTTTCCAGCCGACTTGGTGTATACCCTATACACTTCCTCGTCTGAAAAAATTTTTAACTCAGAATCTGGCACTGGCGCGTATAGGTATTTAGGAAGCGGTGTACTAGACGGTAAAAATATGCAGTTTGGTCTGCAGCGACTGCTTGAAACGGACGTTGCATTATCAAAAGCTGGGCAATGGTACGCCCGGCAAGATTCGAAGGCTGCTGGCAGCTAAAGCTACCAGGTCGCAAGTCCGACTCTCGCAGGGGACCATGTAAAACGCCCACCTTTCGGTGAGCATTTAACATGGTACGCCCGGCAAGATTCGAACTTGCGACCTTTTGGTTCGAAGCCAAACACTCTAATCCACTGAGCTACGGGCGCATATTGCAAGCGTAGTATACCATGATTTGTCTCTCGGTTTGGGTAATATAGGCCACATTAGCTTAAAAGTGTTTTTTACCAGTCAAGAATGCGCTACCATATAAGCATACCTATGTTTTATGCTCAAACAACAATTGATCTTGCTAAAACGAAAAGTGCGCTAGAGCAGATCCGCGATAATCTCTTCAACACGCATTCCTTGGCAATACTTGCTGTTTGTTTAGTGGCGGGTGCGGTTGCGGGCTGGCTACTTGCATGGCTACTTAGGAAAGTAGCGGGGCTAGCCGCGCGTCGTGCCGATGCCAGTAGAAACCTTGTAACCGTAAATCGTATGAGGCGCATTGAAACCTGGATCATTCTCTCGGTGGCAATTTTGCGTATGGGCCTGCTTATCTTCGCACTCTATATTTGGTGGATTTTGACGCATGAGGGTGGGCAGGCCAATGCGCTGATTGGCGCCAGCGCGCTTATGGCTGTGGTAATCGGCGGTGTGCTTGGACCACTGCTACGTGATTTCGCTTTTGGTGCGGGGATGATGGCTGAGCACTGGTTTGGTGTGGGCGATCTTATAAGCATAGATTTTCCGAATGTCCAAGGAGTGGTTGAGCGTATAACGCTCAGGTCTACGCGCATCCGAAGCTTAAACGGCGAGGTAGTGTGGGTAGCAAATCAGACGATGAATGGTGTACGAGTGGCCAAAAAAGGCGTAAGACGCACGGCTATTGATATATTCGCTTCAGACCCCGATGCTGCAGAGCGTATGGTGGGAAGGGTAAACATGCTTTTACCAGGCGGGCTGTCTTTGCTGGTTTCACCGCTCGAGGTAGTGGATGTATCGCAGCGTGATGCGCATATTTGGCATATTACTGCCGTAGGCGAAACAGCACCGGGCAGAGAATGGATACTTGAGAAATCAGCTCTTGAAGTGTTTAAAAAACTAGACGAAAAGAGTAAAAAACCGGTGCTTATCGTAGACCCGGTTTCTCGCTATGCCGATATTGATATGGAGCGGCAGCTTGCTCGAGCGGTGCGCAATGCGCGTAAAAAACGCCAAAGAATTAGCTACCGCCAAGCAGTCGATACACTCACGCGGCCTATAATCATCCAGGATCTTACAGCACCGTCAAAACCACGCCCAAAAAACAAACAGCCGTAGCAATAGCTTTCTAGCTGCCCCACATTCACTTTCTTGCCGTCATCATGAACTTGTTTCAGGATCTATGCCATGTCATGGACGTTTGAGTTAATCTACTAAAACGGACAGCTCCCCCATCTGAGCTAATACCGTAGAAATGTCAGAAGCAATGAGTTTTGGTGTGTTGGGGTGGCTATACCTCACGATAAGGTTGGTGGGGTGCTAGCGCAGAACCATAACACTGAGTTTGCGGCGGCTAAATTTAGGCAATCGGCAGGGATATGGTGAACGTTGCGCCCTTGTCTTTGGGGTTGTTGTGGGCGCTGATTCGGCCATGGTGTGCATCGATAATCTGCTTGGCTATAGACAGACCAAGTCCATGGCCGGGTGTATTTTGGCTGCTGCGCGAAATATCTGTACGGTAAAATCGATTGAAAATATGAGGTAAATCTTCGGGTGTTATACCTGGTCCGGTATCGCTTACCTGCAAGAGCGCTTGACGACCTTTTGCTACCGCGCTCACGCTCACGCGAGCTTTTTCGGGGCTATATTTGATAGCATTCTCGATAAGGATTCCAAGAGCATCGGTAAGGCTATGCTCGTTACCCATAACCTCAAGAGCACCTACGTTGTTTTCGATAGTTATGTGCTTGGTTTGGGCCAGCGCGATATAATGATTAAATGCCTCGATTGCCACTGATTCTAATGAGGTGGGCCCAAGTACAATTTCGTGATTATTCGCAAGCATCAGAAGCCGATCGGTCAATGTGCGCATGTGCTCAATCTCATCAAGATTGCTTTGTAGTAACGCCATATGGTCGGTGGTGGTTGCTTTTTTGTTGCGCAGACCAACCTCTATCTCTGACTGCATGATAGTCAGCGGCGTGCGCAACTCATGTGCGGCGTCGCTACTGAAGCGCGTTTGTGACTCAAGAGCTTCCTCAACCGGTTTCAGCGTGCGCCTAGCAAGAAAATAGCTGCCAGCTGCGCCTGTCGATAATACGGCTAAATTAAAGACTACGAGCTGGCCGATAAGCCGTGAACGGCCTTCTTCAATTCGCTGTTCACGCCAGGTTTGGAAAACGTCATCACCAAACCGGGTATTGTATAAGCCGATTGTTTCATTGGGGCGCGGTGGGCCAAACCCACGCTGCAACTCATGACTAGATATCTGGTATACCACCATACTAAAGAGCAGGCTGATGAAAAACAGTATGACTGTATACCAGGCGGTTAGCCGTAAAGTTGCAGAGTGAAATAGTGATTGTTTCATATACTTTCGCTGAGTTTGTAGCCAAACCCTCGTACGGTATGTATGAGCGGCTTTGTTTTGAACGGCTTGTCGATTTTGTTACGTAAATATCCGACATAGGCTTCTACAGTGTTCGGGAGCACATCCGCATCGAAATCCCAGACATGATTGATGATGTTTGACTTACTTAATACACGGTCTTTATTGCGCAATAGATATTCAAGCAAAGCATACTCTGTCTGCGATAGACTTATGGGTTTATTGCTGCGGCGGACATCGTAGGTGATGGTGTCGACGCTAAGATCGCCAACCTGGAGTACTGTGCCATTCGTCTGAAGTGGGCGACGGGTGAGTGCCCGCAACCGTGCCAATAATTCCTCAAAAGAAAACGGCTTCACGAGATAGTCATCGGCACCGGCATTGAGCCCATTCACACGGTCGCGTATTTGGCCTTTTGCTGTAAGCATAAGTATGGGTGTTTTCACATTCTTTTCACGGAGTTGTTCGCATATCTCTAGGCCATCCATACCGCCTGGTAACATTCTATCTAGGATAATGGCGTCATAATCATCGCCGAGTGCTGCTGCAAGCCCAGACGGACCATCATGTACGACCTCAACGGTAGAATGTTCTTGCTCAAGCCCCATTTTAATAGCTCGTGCGATTTTATATTCATCC
>JAEUSE010000061.1 GCA_016788805.1 Candidatus Doudnabacteria bacterium | reverse complement strand
TTCCAGGTTTATACCGCCAAACACCGGCGCAATTTGTTTTACGGCTTTAATAATTTCTTCTGTGTCCTGTGTGTCTAAACAAATAGGAAACGCGTCCACGTTGGCAAAGCGCTTAAAAAGCGCGGCTTTACCTTCCATAACCGGTAAGCCGGCTCGTGGGCCAATGTTGCCTAGTCCGAGTACCGCGGAGCCGTCGGTTACTACGGCTATGGTGTTGCGTTTTATGGTTAACTCCCGGGCCTCGGCTGGGTTTGCGGATATGGCCTGGCACACGGCAGCTACACCCGGGGTGTAGGCGGTAGAAAGGTCGTCTTTCGTTTCCAGTGGGACTTTTAAACCGGTTTCAATTTTTCCATGTTTTTCTTTATGCAGTTCAAGTGCTTCTTCAGAGTAGTCCATGGAGATTATGTTAAGGCCTGTATTGTTCTTCTAAATAAGTAACTGTGGTGCCGTCTAACTTTACCCAGGCGACCATTTCTTTGTACTTGTCTATCATTTGTCCAAGTTCGGCCGGAGTGGCATTCATTATTCCGAGGCCCAGGTTTTTGTCGTGCCCAAGTGAAATAAGTTTAAGCGGTGCGTCTACTGCGAGGGTGTACGTTACAACCGTTGAGCTTGGGTTGTGTATGTAAAAGCCGTTGGGCGTGAAAGCGTTTGGGGTATTGCACGATTCCGGAGGAGTCTTTCCGTTACAACCGGCGTCTATTTTTGACTGTTTGTCTGCTTCGTCACCTCCAAGCCAGTTGGCTTCATCAAAGGTTATGGTGCTCGTTGTGCCGGAAGTCTTAACGCTTCGGATAAAGCCGAACTTTGCGCCTTGCTTGTCTTGTCCGTTGAGCGGGGCGGTTTTATTGCTTAGCTCTTGAAAGCGTGGGTCTTTTGGCTGTTCGGTTGTTTGGTCTGTTGAGCTACTTGCTGCTTTAAGTAGTTCATCAATCTTATTTTTTACTTGAGCGGGTCCCCCTTGGAGTATTTGCTCACCGTTTACGTAAAAGGTCGGTGTTCCGTTTACTCCTAAATATTGCCCGTCCGCTTTGTCTTGGTCTATGCGGCTGCGGTGCGCTTTGCTGTTGTAGGCTTTGCTAAACTGGTCCATGTTCAAGCCAAGCTCTTGCGCCAGCTTCTCGTAGGTTGGGGACGGGTCACTGGTTTCAGCCCATATGGGTTGTACTTCATACAGTTTAGTTACCATTTCCCAGAACTTGCCCTGCTCACCGGCCGCTTCGGCCGCGTCTGAGCCGGCATAGGCGTTTTTATGCATCGGTAGCGGGAAGTGGCGGAAGGTAAAGGATACGCGGTCACCGTACTGCTTGTACAGCTCGTCCATGAGCGGGTTGACCGCGGCGCAGGCGGGACACTGAATGTCGCCAAACTCAATTACCTTGATGGTGCTGTCCGCCTTGCCTCGGACGTTTGGTGTACTCCGGGATAGAGCTTCAGACTGGTCGGTGCTTACTTTGGGGAGGCTATCGTTTTGCTGCTTGAGCAAGAGAAAGCCAATGCCGGCAAAGACTATCACCACGGCTACAACCCCGAGAACCATTTTTACTTCTTTTGTCATATGTGTGAGAGAATAATAAATTATTAGTAATTTAAGACCGGCGTTTAACGGCGGAGCGGAACATGAGCAGTAAAATTGTCATACCGAGAAACCCGAGCGCGGCCAATTGAGGAATATCTAAAAAACCAAACAAGTGAATAAATTTTGTGGTGCAAGAGTTGCCAATTACGCAGGGGGCTAAATCTTCGGAAATAATGTGGTAGTAGAGTAGGTTTTGGTACACACTCACCGCGAGTCCGGCTATGGCGAGGGGTAAGGCGTAGAGGTGCACATTGCGGTCCCGAATAACAATCCCGATGGGCAACAACAGCACCAGCGGGTACATGCATATGCGTTGAAACCAGCAGAGTACACACGGCGGAAAGTGTTTTATTTCGCTAAAGTATAAGCTGCCCAAAAGGCCAATAATACTGCCCACCCAGGCAAGAATAAGATAGCCCACCGGCCACGGCGCATTGTTGTCGTTGCTGTTTTCCATAGTTAACAGGTGTTAAAGAGGTCCTTAAGTAGTATATCGTAAGTTTTAAACCCTGTCAGTTGCGGCTATGTGGTGGGGTGTTGAGCCTGGTGTACTGCATTTATAAAAAACACGATATATGGCATAACGTTTTTTTTAGTTTGTGGGGGTAGGTTTGGGTTTTTGAAACCAACGAATGGTAACTTGGTATTGTAGGAAAATCGTGCCGGCCACAATAAGTCCCGTGTAGAGTAACTGCAACAGAGGCGGCTTTGCCAGTTCAAAGAATTTTCGTAAAAACGGCGAAGAGTAAGGGATGAGTATAATGGCTAGCACAATGGCCGTAAGTGTATACACATTCTTTTTTTGGCTGACACTGCTGTTGGTGCCATAGGCGCCCGGGGCCATTATAAAGAAGGCGAAGCCAAAAGCGATAAGCGAGAGTACTACCAAGATGTTGGAAGTCTCACTATGTATGTGTTCTAAACTCATGGAAAACACCGCTATGGTGCCGATGGTGGTTAGTGTGCCTTGTATGACGGAATAGGGGAGTATTTTGCGGAGGAACGAACGGCTTTGAGCATCGGAAAAACTTTTAGCCGGCCAGACAGCCCAGTAAAAAATTGGTAGGCCAATAGTGCAATAACTAATGAGCGTAATATTTCGAGTAGACACGGGATAATTGTAGCCGAGTGCGGCAAGGGAGATAAACAGCAGCAGTCCGATGGTGACTTTATTGAAGAACACACTGGCTACCAGCTCAATGTTGGTAATAATACTGTCGGCTAAGTTAACCCCCGAAGGAAGAGAGCCAAAACTATTGTTCATAAGCACGACCTGCGCGACTGAGCGAGTGGCTCCGGCGCCGTCGAACATGGCAATGCCGAGGTCGGCCGTTTTTAACGCGAGGGCGTCATTGGCCCCGTCGCCGACCATGGCCGTAAAGCCGGTGCGTTTAAGGGTGTTTATAATCTGTTCTTTTTGTTCCGGTTTTATGCGGGCAAACACGTGGTAGGCCGGTACGCGCTCCCTGTAGGCTTCATCATCCCACAGGTCTATTTCCGGACCGGTAATGACTAAATCGGTGTGTTTAACGCCGGCGGTCTTGGCAATGGCTTGGGCCGTACCGGCGTTATCACCGGAAATAACCCGAATGCTTACACCTCGGTTTTGGAAGTATTGAATAATTTCTTCCGTCCCGCTCCGAAGAGGGTTTTCGAGCACGTAGAGCGCAATCGGCTCCAGCGAGCAGTTGGTTAAGTGTTCGTCTACCGGGCCGCGGCTTACGGTGAGCAAGAGTAACCGTTTTGCTTGTTTGGAAAGCGTAGTAACGAGTTCTTCGGTCCATCGTTTTTGCTCCTCGTTGCGAATGTGCGTAAGCAGTATGTCAGGCGCACCAACCACGGTTACGTGCTCTGTTTCGCCGAGCTGTATGGTAGCGCTGCCAAACTTACGGCCGGAAGAAAAAGGGATGGAGTGCAGTATAGTGCCGCCAAAGCTTGCGGTAATGTGTTTTTCAATAGCCTGCGCGGTGTGGGAAGCGTCGCTCGTGGCGGTGAAGTAACCTAAAATGAGCGTATTGGCCAAGTCCTCGGTCCAGGGTTGGTTGGTGATTATTTTTTCTAGCGTTGGTAGGTTTTCGGTGAGTGTGCCGGTTTTATCTACGCAGAGGTTTTTTATGCGACCGAGTTTTTCAATAGCGTTTATTTCTTGGAGTAAGACTTGCTTTTTAAACATGCGCACCGCGCCGTAGGCAAAAAAGACTGTAGTGGCAAGTACGAGCCCTTGGGGAACAAGCGTTCCTGTGAGTGCAGCTATGTCTTTAATAATAAATATAACCAATTCATGCGCGGTAATGCCCGCCACAAGCACGTACAAGATACCGGCTATGAGCACGTAAGTCATGTACTGCACAAACAGACCCAGGGTTTGCTGAATAGGACTTAAGTTTTGTTGGTACTCCTTCAGTCGGCTGGTCATTTTGGAGACAAAACTTTCTTCAGGTAAGGCGGAAATGGCAATAGTCGCGCTGCCGGCAATAATAAAACTACCGGCCAGAACTTTATCGCCCACCTTTTTGCCTATGTTGTTGGACTCGCCTGTTAGGAGCGCCTCGTTTACTTCCGCGCTGTTGCTGGTGCGTATAACCCCGTCTGCCGGGATTTGGTCGCCCAATTCTACCTTTACTTCGTCGTGCAGTCGGAGGTCTTTTAGTAACACCGTTTCGGTTTCGCCGGAGCCGAGCACTCGTTTGACTTTGGGGGTCATAAGAATTTGCAGACGTTCCAAGGCGACTTTTGCCCGCAAGTCCTGCACGGTACCCACCACGCTGTTTACCATGACTATGCTAAACATGAATAGGCCTTCTTGAATTTCTCCGAACACAATAAGTAGGAGCGTAACCGCGGCAAAAATACTATTCGGGAGGGTAACCGAATTTCTGTAGAGAATGGGGCGGATGTGTTTTTTTATTGTTTCGAGATTGGAGGAAATTTGATCGCCCATATGTATTATTCCTGCGCGTAGTTTTCGCTCAGGACTTTGTTAGGCTGCATGTATATTATAGCCCAAAGCTGCCAACTTGCGTGCGTACCAGTTTGTACACGCATGCACCACAACCAAGTTGAGTCCCTAAGTCTTGCACTAAAGAGCGTATGTAGGTGCCGCTACTGCAGTGCACCGTAACTGTTACTGTTTGTAGACTCGGTTGGGTATTTAGCAGCTGTTCCCATGCCGCGAGTATGTTTGTTTGTCTAAAGTCGCCATAAATAGTACTGATAGTTTTGTGGATATAGTCTAGTAAGGTATCGGAGTTGACCGTGCCGAGTCCGTTCATGGCGCAATTAAAAATGGTCGTCGTACGTTTTGGTGCATCCTGCGCTTGCATGTTGTTTTGCTGCGCGTGTTGGAACAGTGGTTTGCCGTCAACCGGCGGAGAGCTATACAAGGGGAGCACTAAAGTTACTTCACCTATATACGACTGCAGTACGCGCTGGATTTGTTCCTCTCCTAATATAGGAGAGGTTAGGTGAGGTATAATTTGCCGGGGCATGCCCAACAAGTCAAAAGAGTCCGTCTCGACGCCCAGCAGGGCAGTGACTACATACGTTTTATCTAACTTCAAAAATTCATCTTTTCTATGCACCGCCTCTCCTGCTAGCACCAGCAAGAGCCCCTCCGCCATAGGATCCAACCTACCCGCGTATGTGAGCGGCGCCCCGTCCGGTATGTGCGCCAACTCCCGCAATATGTTTAAAACCTGCAGAGGGGTGTACCCCGAAGGTTTGTAGACTTTGTAAATATTGTTTTCCACTTCTTCGTATTGCAAGTTGGTAGTGTGTGCTTACTTTGCGTGTGCATTGCACATGCGTAAAACCCCATCCGTATTTTTTAGTAAGGTCGAACAAATGGCACCGATTATGTTTCTATGCAACTGTTGACTGCCGCTTGTTAGAGGATCGGTAATATCTTTATGACCGGGCGTCAATTCCGAGAAGCTGTGAATTTTTTGGGCCGCGTTTGGAAACTGTTTTAGGAGTGCGTTGGGTGCAGCTGAATATGTTTTTGTATCCATTGCAATAATAACTGCAGCTTTCTGTGCTACTGCGGGCGTAATTTTTTGATAGGAATGATGGTCAATATTAATATCGAACTCGTGTAAAATTGGCGCAGCGGCGCTCCATTCTTTTGGGTATTCTTTTAGCTTCTTGTGCAACGGTGGTGGTGTACCCAGGGTACCCTGAAGCCCATACGATTCGACCTGGTATTGAGTATCTAACCCAAGCTCTTCGAGAATATTGGTAAAGAATGCAGCAGCAATAACCGAGCGGTGTATGTTACCATTACACACAAACACAATAAGCTTTTTCATGGGTTCCATTATAACAGAATGGCAATAACGTAGAAACAGTAAGCGCATACAAAGGAGGGGTTATCGTATGCGGGGGTTGTGGCGCCCTCTTCCCTTTTTACGTAGTTGTTGCTAAAATAAGCAGGAATTCAATAAATAAGTTTGATTACGAGGCGCTCCCGCTGAGCGGGAGTACTGCCTCGCTTAGCGTGGCGCTATCATCTAATGGTTAGGATATGTGGTTCTCATCCACAAAATCCGGGTTCGATTCCCGGTAGCGCTACCAACAAGAAATACTCACCCTGTGTGGGTATTTTTTGTTGGATGAGTTTTTAGGTATTGCCCGGAAGTGTTGTTATTAACGCAACACTTTTCACCCCTGTGAAAGTTGTGGTACTGACGGTGGGCGGTGGTGTGTATTCCCATGTATAATGATTATATGAGAACATATCGTGTT
>JAEUSE010000060.1 GCA_016788805.1 Candidatus Doudnabacteria bacterium | reverse complement strand
CGGAGTTACGGTTTCATTTGGGTGTGGAGGAAGAATATCTAATTGTCCGTAACAAAAAACCAGTTCCTGAGGCGGAGCGGGTGTTGCTAGGGCTCGCGAATGCAAGTTTTACGTACGAGTTGTCTGCGTGTCAGATTGAGCATCGTACGTCGCCTGCGCCCACTCCACAGGCAGCTAGTGAGGCATACCTGAGAGGCCGCGAACAGCTCCAAGCCGTTCTTGCGGGTATGGGTTTAGCTTCGAGGGCGCGCGCAGTTGCGCCGCGAGATATGCCATTGGACGTCTATCCAGATGAGCGGTATTACGCGATTGCTCATTCATTGGGGGTAGATAAGCTGCGTGCGGCGTGTAGGGTAATGGGTACACACGTACATGTCGGCATCGGAAGCGCCGATGAGGCTTTGGTTGTTTACAACGCCTTGGTGAGTAATATGCCAGCTTTGCTGGGCATGTGTGGTGCTCGCAATACAGAACGATTAGGGTTATACCGAGTCGTGCAGCCGGAGTGTAATCCGCCCCAATATTCAAGCTTACAAGACTGGCACGCGCAAGCAATCCGGGACGGGTTCGTTGATAACCCACGAAACTGTTGGCACCTCGTTCGTATATCTCGGCACGGGACAGTGGAAGTCCGGCTGTTTCCGGCGACCGGGGATGCGAGAAAAATACAGCAGTGGGCCGATGTGGTTCAAAATATCGCTCGTAGAGCTTTGTCTGCGTGACTTCAAGGGTGGGTATGGCGTGTAGTATATCCACCTTTTGTTATTGACAATGTTGTGCGGTTTGCTACTCTGTGTGTACATGAAACGAGTCGCCAACATTCAAAATAGCTTTTATTTTTATTTTACCGGCTTTCCTGGCTTGGCGGCTTATTTGAGTGTTGCATAATTTTTGCAAAATTCTAACCAGCTTGCTAAGCGGCAAGCTGGTTTTTTGTTGTCTTCGCAATTGCATTTGCGCAGGCGTTTTAAGTGTACTCAAAAATCAGAAACAGGAGGAACTATGTTTTCACTTGCGCAAGAGTGGCGTATGCGACGAGCGTATGAGTTGGCGTGCGGGCAGTTACTTAAAGCGAGCGCCCAGTTCGCGCGGCCAGGTCACTTGGTTGGTTTAGAAACCGAAGTGGCATTGTATTGTCCGGGTTTGTGCGGCCTCGAACTTGGCGCTGTACGGGATGCTGTCATGCGTGCAGTGGGCGGCACCTACGAGTTGGGCTTGCACCAAGTTGAAAAGTCGCCTTCGCCGGTAAGCCTTGAAAATGGTTTTGCAGCGGTTGTTGCAGGTCATCGTGCAACGGCGGAGGGCATCCTTCGGGCATGCCGAGAGCGCGGGGTTGGTTTGGTGCGGTGCGGGACCAACCCGTTTTTGGAGGGTTTGCAACCGCCCAGAACCAACACACCTAAGTACCAGCGGGTGCCGGACTTCCAAGACTTGCATCGTCGGAAAGACTTGGTGTGTGCCGTAGGTGGGGTGGAGATTGATGCGGCTGTGGTTTCGCTGTGTCAGGCGTTCCAGGTTAACGTTCAGGCGCAATCGTTTGGACACGGGGTTAACCTGCTCAACTACTCTTTCATGGTGGGGCCGTACTTATTGGCTCTCGCCGCGAATGCTCGGTACTTACAATGTACCGACACCGGGTTTGCGGACGTGCGCATGCATGCTTGGCAACTTACGCACGACACGCGCACGCGGCGGCAACTCCGTAAGGGCTATGGTCCTCGCGTGGGTTTGCCCGAGCGTTACTTCGATTCCGTGCAAGACTATTTGCGACGCATTGCCCGGTTCCCCTTTATTTTGGACAATCCGGACGCAGCGTTACAGATAGCCATCGGCATGGCATGGCTCGATGCCCGCATTAAATTTATCGAGGGGAGCGTAGTGGTAGAGTTACGGAACCTTCCTACCCAAGCTGAGTGGGAAGATGAAGTAGCTTTTACGGCGGCGTATCTCGGTATGCTGGCGTACTGCGAGTACCATCAAGAGTTCATACCGATAGACCGGGTGGCAGAAAATCGCGTGTCCGCTATGCAAAATGGTCTGAGCGGCGAACTCTGGCTCGATGGTACAGTAGTGGGCGCAAAACAGGCAGCGGCAGTTTGGTTGCGCCGGGCCGAACAAGGCTTGCATCTGCGCGGACTGGACGATGCGGTGGTGTGGCTCGAGCGGTTGCATGCTCGACTCGCATCGGGTTGCCCGTCCGAACAACTTGCTCGAATGTTGGAGTACAATCCAAGCCCTACGGAGCGGCAGCTTGCTACGGCCATGCAAGCGCTCAATATGTTGCGGTGAAATTGTACAGCTATCGTCAGCATTCGTGATAGCTGTGCTAGTATTAAGAGAGGAGAAACAGCAGTTTTGTTTCTCCTCACATTTTTTATGAAACCGTATATTTTAAAGGCAAATCTAAGAAGCCCAATTTTATTAACCTGTGAGCATGCTTCTGCGCGAATCCCAAAGAATTTAGATAGACTTGGATTAAGTTCGGCGGAACTGCGGGGTGCGAAAGATTTATACGACCCTGGGAGTGAGCAACTCACTCGAACGCTTGCAGAAAGTTTGGGGGCCAGCATGTTGTTGGCTACTACTTCTCGCTTGGTTATCGATTATAATCGTCGACTGGACATGCAGGGCGTGGCCGGCAACGGGTACCATGCCCCAGCATTGAAAACCGAATTACTCACTGAGCTGGAGGGTATAGAAACGATTGTGCCCATTGTGACTAATCAAAAAAAATCCACTCGTTTGGCAGCTGTGCGATACGAGCAGTATGTCCAACCCTACCAGGCTGCAGGGTTGGCGCTTGCGCAACGCTTAGTGGCCAAACATGGTCATTGTTTAGTGCTGTCTGTCCACTCTTTTTATCCGGTATATCGCGGAGATGTGCGCAAGGTGGATATTGATGTGCTCTACGACCGGGCTGTGACCGAGGGTAAACGGTTTGCCGGTGTAGTTAAAAAACAGACCTCTTTGGTTGTGGCGGAGAACAAGCCGTGGGGGATGAAGGACGTAGACGGGGGTGTGTTTACTAGTTTACAGAACCGGTCGGATATTACTTTATTGGCGGTGGATATTAATAACCGTCTACTGCAAAATCGACGAGCGATACAAGCCATGGCCCGCGTGTTAGTTCCGGCGGTGCGGGTGCACACCTAACTTTTACTTTCGTCCATTCGTTGTGAGTATTGAATCAGCAACTCCACCGATATCAGTTCAAGTATTTTTCTCAGCCCGCTGAGTAGGCTGAGCGATTCTCGACCATTGCCGGCTAGGCCGGGCAAAACTTGCGAAAGCAGCCAGAGTACCAGCAGACCGGTGTTGAAGCCTATACCGAACAGGACTAGTTTTTTGGTGGGTTTTCGAATGAGTAAATATGCCAGCACAATTTGTAAAAGGCCTAACACAATAAAGCAGACACCGAGCGCCGCGTGAGACGCGAACCGTTCAGGTGCGGCTATAAAGTGCAGCGTTCCGGCGCACAGCAAGAGTAGTGCGGTGAGGTTGAGTGGCATGGTACTGTTCCAAATGCTGCGTGTGCATGGGTTAATACTTTTATCATACTGCATACATACAATAGTTACCAAAAACCCGACTTTTTGAAGTCGGGTTTTTGTACGATGGACTACCGTTTGGGGGGTTTGTTGCGGATCGGTTTTTTTCCTGGTGAGCCGGTTTGTGGGGCGTTGGTAGTGGTAAAAATTGCGTCTTGGGTCACAGTTTCGTTTCCGGCGGCGTCTGCGCTGTGGAGGCGATAGTGGTACGTGGTGCCGGTTTGCAGGTTTGTTAGACTCACGCTATGGCTCAACAGCAAAGCTGTATCAAGCGGCGAAGTTTGGCCGTAGTTGGTAGTGAGGCCGTACTCTACTCGAGTGGTGGCCGGCTCGCTTGTATTCCAGGTGAGGCTCGCGGTGTTGCTGGTGGCGAGTGAGGTTACATTTTGGATAGTGGGCGGCGTAGTGTCGGTGGTGGGCGCGGGCGGCGGTGTTCCCGGGTCTGTAGGAGCGGTAGGGTCGGTGGAGGGGTTAGCCCCAAAGAACTGCGCTAAAGTGGCTCCTCGATCGTTTATAGAGTACACTCCGTTGGTGCTGGTTAAAATGCCTTCCGCGTTGTTATCCCAGCCACCCCAGTAGTTAAACCCGGCCAGAATACCTTCGTTGGCAAGCTTTTGGAATACCCCGTACATATTTTGCAGGTAAACTTTGCGGCTTGCGGCATCAAGGCCGCTATTCCAGTAGTCGCCCCATTCTTGCAAGAACACTTGTTTGCCGCGTTGGGTAGAAATAGCGCGTAAGTCGTTTTCCATCTCCGCGGCCGTATGGATGATGCCATAATGATCCACCACCACAATGTCTGCCGCATCAAAAAGGCTATTGGGTAGCCAGCCGCTTTTTACTTCGCTAAAATTTTGGGCGGTCCAGCCGGTTTGGACTCGTTTACCTATAACACTAAAAGCAGTCGCAGATACTTTTTGTAGGTCCATAAAGAAATTGGCGTAGTTGGCCTGTATACCTGCTCCGTCGTAGGGGAGAAAGGACGTAGCGTCTTGAAATATACCCTCGGTGCGTTCGGGTAGCGGTGCCCAAATATCGCCGTCGGCGAAGTAGCTCGGGTGGCTGACTATATATGCATAGGTTTTACCGAGCCAGGTGGTGTTGCCGTCTGTGGGGGCGCTGGCCACGGTGCCGGTGGGAAAGCGATTTGTGCCAACTCGTGCGGGGAAGTTATATATGCCTTCTATGCCGGACCAAGTACCGCGCCAAAGCACGCGGGCACCGTTGGCGTGGATTGTATCGGCCCAGAGTTGGGTAAAACTTTCTGCCGAACGCGGACTCGGGGTGCCGCCGGTCGGGTAGTCGGCGCTGCTGTCCAGCGGGGTAGATACGGCAATGTGCGTAGGGCGTATGTTAGCGGTGATGGCTTTGACAATGCTTTGCACGGTCGCGTCGTCGGGCTGGTTTGTAACCGTGTCTTTGGTGAACTTCATCACGTCTACACCTTTCAGATTGGCTAGGCTGTACTGAGTGCCGAGCGCACGGGTGCGGCGAAGGCTGAGCGACACGGTTAAGGTGTCGTTGGCAACGTTGAACTCTGTGTCTATGAGCGATAGGTACGGTACGATTAACAGTGCCGCGAGTGCCATGCATACCAAAGCTACGCCGCTGTGGACGTGGGTATGGCGCAGGGCGTGTAATTTGGACGGTGAACAGGTTGGGTGCTCGGACGAATGCCAAATGAGGTTCTTCATATGGTATACACAGCTAAAGCGTAAACAAGCCTTTTTGCGCAAAAGGTTTGTCTACGTTTTGTTAAATTATTTTTTGTTTCAGAAGATTACTTTCTGAGATAATTATAGCACGATTCTATTTATTCCGCAAATATATAAAAGCGTAGTAACTATTTTATTTTTATCGCTCGTGTTTACGAGAGTGGTTTAAAGAGAAGTATACTAAAAGAGTGTTGGGTAATGCAGTCATATAAATGTATGAAGAAGTATTTGTTAGCCGCATTGGTGTTAGTGCTCGCCGTATTGGCAATTGTATATGGTCGCAGGTCTGCCACATCGGCTCTGTCGGTCGAGCAGTCCCAGCCTGTAACCGCGACGCCGACGGGGGATGTCCCTGCGGCAACAGTATCCGAAAATAAAGTACCGGCGGCGCCCTCCACGGAAAAGTCTGTCTCACAGCCGTCGTCGGCTAAGTTACCCTACGCAGAGGCGGTTAAGCGCTACGGTGCGCAGCGTGTTCAGTTTAACGGCCAGTGCCAAGCTACGCCGACCGGTAATATTTACAAAGTCGGTTTGGAGCTTATGTTGGACAATCGGGCCGACGTGGAACGACTTATTAACTTTAGCGGTAAGGCCTACCGAATTCCGGCCTACGACTATACCGTGGTAAAGCTGACTACGCCCGGCATTATTTATGTCGACTGCGGAAGCAGCCAGAACGTCGCGAAAATTACGGTACAGTAGAGACCGCTTGTAACAAACCCTTGCGTACGCGCAAGGGTTTTTTTATGTTTTATGAATGGCTTATATGTTTATTCAATACTTCGGCCAAAGCGGGAGCAATATGGTTTTCCACTTTCGCGCTGTCTATGCCGTGGTCGTCGTATTTATGCTCCAGTTCGTGCATCCACATACGGATGTCTTCGCAGCTAATGGTTTTATCTGAGTGTTTAAGAGCAAGTGCCGACGCTTCACCTTCCAGGAAGATAAGCTGGTCGCCGCCCAAATGACCGTCGTTTTTAAGTTTGTGCAGGCTCGCAACTATTTCCGACAGGGGCAGGCGGGTGCTGGCATGGGTCGTAAAAATACCTAAATCCATATGCGTATAAAAAATTAAAAATGTGATGCCATGGTGGGCGGCATGTGCGGTCCGGTTGAAGCCAGGCCGCCAAACCGCTGGTTGATAGTTTTTTCCAAATGGTCTAAATGAAATATA
>JAEUSE010000005.1 GCA_016788805.1 Candidatus Doudnabacteria bacterium | reverse complement strand
TCTCTTACCAGCCTTACCGCTGCCGGCAGCTCTGCTTCCGCAGTAAGCGTAATGGGTAACACCATGACCATTGCTAGTGGTTCAACCTTGGCTTCTGCCAGCTTGTCCGCTAACAACATCACCGGTACCCCAACCGTAAACGCTGGTACTTCCGCTTACGTGTTCTGGTCTGCTCCTTTGCAGGTGAACACCCGCACCCTTTCTTTGAAGAGCGCAAACTTCCGCATGATTGGTTCCGCTCCGGCTGATGCCCTTTCTAACATCAAGATGTATATCGATGGTGTTGATTCCGGTGTTGCTGGTGTAGTAACCATGGCAAACGGCAGCAACTACGCTACCTTCAACTTCATGAATGCTCCAAAGAGCTTGCCTACCGGCTCTCACACTTTGGACGTTCGTGCTGATATCCAGAAGGGTTCTAACCGCAACGTACAATTCTCCATCCAGAATGCATCCGATCTTATGATCATGGATCCTCAGGTTGGCGTAAACATTGCAGTTAGCGGCACTGTTCCTAACAATGCAGCAACCATTTCCATTGGTACTGGTTCTTTGACCGCTGTTCTTGACACCGGTTTCCAGAGCTTGACCAACGTAACTGGTGGTGGTTCCAACACTGCTATCGCGAAGTACAAACTTCATGCCTATGGTGAAGATGTGAAGATTCAGAGCTTGCAAGTTTTGCCAGTTTTGATCAACGCATGTACTTCCGGTACCACTTACGGTTCCGCTCCATGTAACGTGAACTCCGGTTCCAGTGCAACTCAGTTTGCAAATGGAAATGGTCTCCAGAATGTGACCTTGTACTTCAATGGTTCACAGGTTGGAACACAAACTGCATGGAACTCGGGTAACTTGACCTTCCAATTGGGCTCTCAGTTGATTGTCCCAGCTGGTCAGGACAGCACCCTTGAAGTTCGCGCAGATGTTCGCACCAACGGTACTTTGTCCGGCGGTCCTGCTGCTGGTCAGAACTACACTGCTGGTACCATCAGCGCTAACCTTGTTGTTGGTTCTTCCAACGCTCAGGGTCAGAGCTCCTTCAACACTGTCAGCACTCCTGCTTTGACTGGTAATACCCTTACCATCCAGACTGGTTTGTTGGCTGTGTCTGCAAACACTGGATACGCAAGCCAGAACCAGAATCCTAACACCGCTGGTGTAAAGATTGGTTCCTACGTATTCCAGAACCAGAGCTCTTCTGAAAGCGTTCGCGTGACTAACTTGGCTGTAACCGTTACTTATGGTGCCGGTACATCCTCGACCAACTTGTCCGCTCTCCGCACTTCTGAAACTTCCGGTTCCGGTTCCGTTCCAGTGCAGCCTGCTACCGCAGCTGCTTCTGCAAGCGGTACCAACACCTTCTCGGTAGACTTTACTCTTGCACCTGGTGCAACAAAGACTATTGACATTCTTGCCGACACCAGCACAAACACTGGTGGTACTGCAACTGTCCAAACCTCTTTGGTCGTAACTTCTATCGGTGTATCGAGCAATGTGTCCACCACCAGCTCTACTATAACTGGTCAGACCATTACTCTTCAGTCCGGTACTGTAGCAACCCCAACCTTGTTGACTGCTAACTCCACCACAGCTCAATACATTGCTGCTGGTAATGGCGGTAACGTAGGTGGTTCTACTGCTACCTTCAACTTCAACGCTTCCGGTGGCGCTGCTACCATTAGCGAATTGAAGTTTACCGTTACCGCAAGTGCTGGTACCCCGGTCAGTTCTGTCACTGTTGGCAGCACAACCGCTCCAGTAGTTGCCGGTGTTGCTTGGTTGACTGGTCTTTCCTTAGCTGTTCCTAACGGTGGCTCTGGTTTGACTCAGCCGGTAACTGTGAACTACTCCGAAGTAAGCACCAGCGGTGTTGTACCAGCTACAACCACCAACATTGGTCTTACCTACGTGAAGTACACTTCCGGTGGTACAACCACTACTATCACCCCGACTGTTAACGCTCCGACCATGACCATGGTAGGTTCCAAGCCAACTGTTACCGTCAATGGTACTCAGGCAACTGGTTTGATCCTTGGTGCTGAAAACAAGATTGGTGAAGTAACGGTAACAGCTGATGCTAAGGGTAACATCAAGCTAAACGACATTGCTTTCTCTGTCGGTAGCTCGAACATTACCACCTTCGCTATCACTGCTCCTCGTATTGCTGACGGTACTACCACAGTAACCGGTTCTGGCTGTGCTGCAAACGCATCTGTCACCACCACTGTATTCTGTGAATTCGGTACTGTTGGTAACACCTTTGCAACCGGTGCAGCAAACGCTGAAGTAAACAACGACTTTGATGGTTACACCATCCAGGCCGGTACTTCCAAGACGTTTAGCTTGTACGGTGTAGTAGGCGGTACAGTAACCACCGCTGGTGGTACCACTACTGTATCTACCTCTATCACTTCAGGTGGCTTTAACTGGGATGATGCATCGTATCCAGTCTTCGTGGCTGATGCTTCCGCAGCTTCCCCAGCTAACGGTACCAACTTGACCGGTACCCTTATCTACAACTTCCCAACCAACAGCTACTCTATTAAGCAGTAGTCTGAGGTTGCACGTTTAGGTAAGTACGTAGCGCAAGCTACGAAACACCCTGCCCCTTTGGGGGCAGGGTGTTTTAATATGTCGTTTTCTGTATGCTTCCTGTTTTGTCATCCCGGAATTTTCCGTTGCGGGAAAATATCCGGGATCCAGGCTTAAGAACCTAGATTTCGGCTCGGCCGGTCTCGATTTGGTCGGCCGAGGCGGAAGGCCGGAATGACATTAGACTTCTTTCAAAAGTAGTTGTCATCCCGGCCCCCGAGCCGGGATCCAGGTTTTCGGATGGATTCCGGACAGCCCTCGCAAGGCCTCGTGGCTTCCGGAATGACAGCCGAGGGGTTTTCGTTGACTTTTGAAAGTGGTCTATTGGTGGGTTATAAAAGAGGTGTTTTTCTGTTGGCTTTTCCCTTAGAGTAGGGTATTATAAAAATCTGCCTTTTGGCGGTGTAGCTAGTAACCACCACACCTATGAATGAAATAGAAACTTTACCTGAAAATAAGACAAAAAAGTACGGCCTCGTAATTGGAGGGCTGCTTATTATAATTGCCATTGCCTTCGGATTATGGTGGGTTACGCGTCCTGCAAAAGAAGTAGTGAAAACAGCGGACCTTCATTTGGATACGGCCCAGCAAGGGCAACGGAACAGCTTAATTGAAAGTATTCAGAACCAAATTGCAGCAGCGGAAGCAAAGAATGCCTCGGTTGAGGAGCGTTTTAAGCTCTACTCTCAGTTGGGTAATGAACAATACGCTATTGGTGCGTATGACGATGCTCAAAAAGCGCTCGTAACCGCCCAGAAGTTATTGCCCGATAATCCTACTAGTTATCAGGACTTGTACAGAGTCTATTTTGCCATGCATAACTATGATGCGGCGTTATCTGCCATTAAGCGAGCAGTGGAGCTGAATGCGGCGAGCGTGGCTAACTGGAACAACTATATTACTTTAGAAAAGAATCAATTTGGTATGTCCGCTGCGGATCGACTGAAGCTATTTGAGCAAGCGGTAACCAAGACTGCTCAGGCGCCGGAAATAGTTCATGCCTATGCCGAGACTTATGAAGAAAAAGGGGACTATGTGCAAGCGTACAATATCTATAGAACATTGGTAGATAAGTATCCAAACAACGCGCAATACCATGCCGATATTGATCGGATGGTGTCCAAACAAAATACTAACAAATAGGTCTTGTGGAAAGTAGTTTTTTCGTTGCTGGCCTAGCATGAAATTTTTGACTATAGTCAATGTTTATGGTATGATTTGTATGAAATAGTATGATTTACGTAAGATTATCTATCCAAGTAAGGTAACTGAGAGGTTTATGACACGAAAGAAAAAATATGGCATTGCAATAGCTGCGGTGGTGGTTGTACTAATTATTGTTGGTATTACTCGAAGCGGTCAAAAACAGGCTACGTTGCAAACAGATGTTGTGAAGCGACAAGACTTGAAGCGTACCGTGCTGGCGACCGGTACCGTGACCAGTAACGTAGATTTAAGCTTGAGCTTTAAAACATCCGGGGTAGTACAGAAAATACCCGTGAAGGTAGGTCAAAAAGTAAAAGAAGGTGATGTGCTGGTTCAGCTAGATAGCCGTGACCAGGCAGCAAGTGTGGCTCAAGCCCGCGCAAGTGTGGCTCAAGCCCAAGCCAACTTGAGCAAGGTACTGTCCGGTGCTACGAGCGAAGAAGTGGATGTAGCCCAGAAAGGCGTGGACGCTGCCCAGGTGGCTCTTAATAATGCTCGTAAGTCGTTAGAGGATACAAAGAAGCAGCAAGCAACGTCGGTTTCAAACGCCTACAGCGCTTTACTCAATTCAACTCTTGCAGCTGTGTCTGCGGCTAATAATTTAGGTACTGCAGCCATTACGGTCAGTGGTACTTATACCGGGCCCTCCACCGGGAGTTACGTGATTAAAGCCTATACCAGCGGCGAGGGTGGTCCCTTAACTTTTTCCGGTATTGAGAGTGGGAATGTGGTAATCAAATCCAGCACTCCGGTGCAGTTGGGAAAGTACGGTTTGTTTGTTCAGTTTACTAACAGTTCTATATATGGCGGAGACAGCTGGACTATAGATATACCGAATACCAGGGCTACAACTTACGTGGCCAACCAAAGCGCCTATAACGCCGCATTGGAATCGCAGCGGAGTGTGGTATCAACCGCGGAAAACGTGGTGGCAACAGCACAGACTTCTTACGATCAAGCAGTCGCGAGTCTCAATTTAAAAAAGGCTCAAGCACGGCCTGCTGATGTTGACGCGGCCAAAGCTCAGGTTTTGTCTGCTCAAGCGCAGTTGGCTTCGGCTTTGAATGGGTTTGAAAATACCATTATTCGTGCCCCAAGCGGGGGTACTGTGACGAAAATAGATGTGAAAGTAGGGGAGCAGGCCACTGCTTTAAAATCAATTGTTTCCTTACAAGACGTGGGGAATTTATATGTAGAGGCCAATATCAGCGAGGCAAATATTGCGCAGGTAGTTAACGGCCAGGCAGTGAGCTATACATTTGATGCGCTTGGTGCCGACCGAACCTTTACCGGCACTGTCACGACAGTTGACCCGGCATCCACGGTTATATCCGGAGTGGTAAACTACAAAGTTACTGCTTCCGTTGACCAGGCAAGCGAGGTCAAGCCCGGTATGACCGCAAACATGAGTGTGCTCGTTGGTAAGCAGTCTGGAAGTCTTTCCGTACCTCAGCGGGCTCTTGTGGAGAGAGACGGGCAGAAATTTATCCGAGTTATTACTGACGCGAAAAAGCAAACGTACACTGAAACGCCGGTTACCACGGGCCTTGAAGCGGACGGTGGTTTAATAGAAATAAAATCCGGTTTGACGCAGGGTCAGGTTATAGTGACTTTTGTAGAAGAACAAAAATAGTTGAATGCATGTAAAAAACCACCGATATCGTCGCGTGGTTTTTTTGTTTTAGCGTATTACTTTCAGTAAAGGGGTAGGTTGTATGGATAGTAGGGTTTTGTTGGTGTTTTATTCCAATCGTTATATATGGGGCTTCAAAGGATATGCAGTTAGACGGCGTGGATACCCTATTTCGGACCCGAACACACATTGTGTATACAGTCGGGGCAGAGTATTACGTGGCTGCGGTAAGGTATATACCATAAACTATGGGTGGAGCAGTCGGGTATACACCGCTTGTGTGGCTTGCAGCATGCTGTTGAAGCTAAATTGTTGAAAACGGTTGAGTGCCTTCTGGCTGAGTGTGTCTCGCAGTGCTTTATCCCCGAGCAAGCGTACGAGAGCGGTTGCGAGTGCCTCCGGCTTTTCCGGCGGAACGAGCTCGGCCGCCGGTCCTACGAGTTCTGCGACTCCGCCGACATTTGTGGCTACAATAGGTAGTCCGGCGGCGAGTGCTTCAAGGAGTACATATGGGAAACCTTCTTTGCGTGAGGGTAACACAAATACATGAAAAGCCTGCAGGTATTGAGCGGCGTGGGTACGGTGGCCTATAAATATAACTTGAGCGGCAATGCCAAGTTGGTTTGCCTGTGTGGTAAGTTGGTTTTGGGCCGGCCCGTCTCCAATTAACACTAATCGGGCATGGGGAAAACGGGCCAATACCTCGGCAAACGCTGTGAGGAGCGCATCCAGACCTTTGGTCGGGTAGAAGTTTGCTATGCAGCCAATGAGAAGTGTGTCGATGGGTAATCCAAGAGTGGTTCGGGCGGTGTGTGCGTCTAAAAAGTCCGGCGGAGTGATGCCGTGGTAAATGGTTTCGCTTTTGTGCGCATCAATAACTCGGTCATTTAGAGCAATCAATCTATCTCGGTCTGACACAGTAATAATATGGTTACGAAACGGTTTCGCAACACGTTCGCATAAACGAAAGAATCTTTTTTTGGAGGTGGACATCGGTTCTAAGTATTGGAATCCGTGGGCGGTAAATACGACCGGTAGACCGTGGAGTTTTCCGATAATGCTTCCCAGGATACCGGCTTTGCTTGAGTTAAGGTGTAGGATATCCGGTTTAACCCGGCGGATGAGCCGCCAGAGCTCTCCCATGGCTCGTATGTCTGCCAACGGCTGCAGGGCGCGCCGCAAATGCGGAAGGGGGTACCAGGGGATATTGCGATGCGCCGCTTCAGTGCTCAGGTATCGGCCCTCTGGACCTGCGCCAATGCTGCCCGAAAAATGCTCGGCTAAATCGAGGATGTATTTTTGGGCTCCGCCCATATCCTGTTGTGTCACGATATAAAGGACTCGCATGCTGATATACTAACAAATCGCCGACTGCTATACTACTTGTATGCGGGTATTATTTTGTTGCTTGCACTATTCCTATGGCCGGCCGGAATGGGGCTTGTCTCACGAATATGTGAACCTATACGATGCGTTAACGCACATGTCCGGTATCGAAGCCGGTTTTTTTGGGTTGGATGAGGCTCTGCATCCGGAGCGGCGGGACGTGGTGAACGAACGGCTCATACGGTTGGTACAAGAGACTCAGCCGGACGTGCTTTTTTGCCAGCTGTTTACGGAAGAGCTCAAGAAAGAAACTATTGAGTTTATCACCAGACGGACTAGGACTCAGACCATAAACTGGTTCGGGGACGACCATTGGCGGTTTCATATTTTTTCTAAACAGTGGGCACCGCATTTTACGGCGGTGTGTACCACCGATGTAACGGCACTTCCATTGTATCAAAAGTTAGGTGTCACTGCTGTGGCTACCCAATGGGGGGTCAACCAGCATCGCTACTACCCGGTACCAGCCACCGCCGAGTTTGAGGTGGCGTCTTCAGTGACCTTTGTGGGTCAGAAGTATGGTATTCGAGGTAGGTATTATGAGGATTTGCGCCGGGCCTCTATACCCGGGCATTTCTTTGGTTCCGGTTGGCCGGGGGGCACGATTGGCTTTGAGCATATGCGGTCCGTGTTTAGTACAAGTGCGGTAAATCTCAATTTTACCGAATCTCCCCACGGGCAGTTCGCCGAGCGAATAAAACTTCTGTCTCGTTTTGTGGTGCGTCGCGAGCTTGGCCGTTGGCGTGTAAATCTGGGCCATATGAGAGATACGGCGCGGGCCGTGCCGGGTTATCAACGCCGCCAGATTAAGGCCCGCATTTTTGAGATTTTAGGGTGTGGCGGCTTTTTGCTTACCGGTGACGCGGAGCACTTGGGAGCATACTATGAGCCGGGTGTTGAAATAGCGGTGTTTAAAAACCGCTCCGACCTGGTAGAGCAATGCCGATATTTTCTGAATCATCCCGAGCTGCGGGACCGTATGGCTCGTGCAGGCTACGAACGGACGCTACGCGAGCATACCTACGAGCAGCGGTTTAGAGCAATTTTTTCGGCTGTTGTACACTAAGATGAGCTTTGTTTATGTCTGTGTTTGAGCACAAACAATTTTATAGAAATATTTCTTGGCTTTCGTTGACGGAACTGTGTTTTAAATTGCTGTCATTCGTTTTTTTTATCGCGTTTACTCGAACGCTCGGTGAACAGGGGTTGGGGGAGTACACATACCTCTTCTCCGTACTCTCTTTGGTTATGTTGTCCTGGGACTTAGGCGTGAGTACGTACTACCAAAGACTGTGGGCGAGTGAGCCCGCGGGCTTTAACCGGGATATTCGAAATTTACTCGGCACCCGGCTTGCCTTGATCGCCGTATCATTGGCGGTGTTTGTGCCGTATGTGCTTGTGTACGACCGGGCGTTGGCCTGGCCGTTTGTTGTGGTTATTTTAATCTGCGTGTGCGATGCGGTGCGTGCGTTACCTGTCATCTATCTGCAGTCACAAAATAACTTTCGTGCAAATTTTATTATTAATGTATTGGATCGAATTATTGGCTATGGCGGTGCTATTGTGGTTTTGATTTTGCACGGCAGTTTACTGGGTGTGCTGCTTGCGCTTTTGGCCGGTCGTTTTGTTTCTATGGTGGTCGCGCATGTGTTTCAGGGTTATTTGTATATGCCCACCTTTTCTTTTGCGGTAGCGCGGAGGATTGTGCTCAGTGCGTTGCCTCTGTTTTTTATGGCACTGTTTAGCTCCATCTATTTCCGGGTGGATAGTATTATGATTCGCCATTTATTGGAATTTGAAGCGCTTGGTTTTTACTCCGCGGCGTACAAACTCTTGGACATTACCACGGTTTTGACCGCCATATTTTCTGCGGCCTCGTTTCCCATACTCATTAGTCTACTTAAGTCCGGCGCGGCCGAGCTGCGAGCATTTTTGTCCCAACATGCGCTCTACCTGTGTATTGTGGGTGTGTTTGTGGCTTGCGAGTTATTTTTGTATGCTCCGCACATTCTTGACTTATTGTACGGTCCGCGCTTTGCCGTGTCGTCCAGTTTAATTTTACGGTATTTGGCGCCTTCGTTAATTTGTATATTTTTGAATAGCATCGCGGTGCAGTACTTGGTTGCGGCTCGGCAAGAAGGGTTTGTGTTAAAGGTCTTTATGTCTTTAACTGTACTAAATATACTCTTAAACTTTTGGCTTATTCCGCGGTATGACATTGTAGGCGCGGCGGTCAGCACGTTTGTTTGCGAGCTAGCCAACACTAGTTTGTTGTATTGGCGTATGCCGGTTCGGCTTAAGCTTGGAGACCTGGGTGCGTTGGCGGCGATAACCGCAGTGTGTGTATTTGCGACTTGGGCCCTACCTTTGCCTTGGTTGGTCCGGGCTGTGTTAGGCGGGCTGCTGTATGTTGGTGCCGGGTTGTGGTTTGGTTTGATTAAGGTGAGTGACCTGCGGCTTTTGGCACGAGTTAAAGCCTCAGGTTGAGGGTGTGGAGTTTATTGTGTAGGGTATACATTTTATAGTAGCATGGTAGTATGGACGATAGGCACGTGTTTCGGACCGAAGTAAAACGATATAAAAAAATTGTGATTTGGGGTTTTCGAACCCGTTTTCATACCCACCGCTATATTCACGCGGCTTTTTATGACAATCTAAAAAAACTCGGAGCGTCGGTGGTGTGGGTAGAGGATGCGGAAAGAAACAAGACAGTGGTGAGTGCGGGGGACTTAGTAATTGCGATGAACATGGCCGCTCGGCACATACCGTATGTGGCTGGAGCGTACTACTGTTTACATAATTTTGACGAGAACGAGTTGACCCGCCAATTCGAAGCGCAGGTTGACCGGACGCACTCTGTGCGGTTACAGGTCTATAAAAACTCCGCGGAGCAGTCCGACCAGAAATGGGATGAGGTAACCTATTTTGATAGCCATAGTCGTACTTTATATCAACCATGGGGCACCAACTTGCTTGCCGAAGAGTTTAAGCCGCCGGTAGTCCCGAGAGGACGATTGGTGTTTTGGGTAGGAAGCGTCTGGAATAACGCTCTTAATCAAGGTAATATACAGGAAATTAACGAACTAAAAACGATACTGGCTTTTCGTGGTTTGCGTTTTGTACAACTTCGTTTTATAGGCGATGCGCTCAATACATTTTTTATTCGCCGATCCCGGCTTGCTCCTGCTATAGGGGGAGCGTGGCAGGTGCAGCAAAATTATTTACCCTGTCGGATGTTTAAAAATATTTCTTACGGGCAGTTAGGTTTCTCCAATATTAAAAAATTTGATAGCTTGTTTCATGACGCATATATCCCCGGCAATTCGATTGCAGAGTTGGTTGACAACGCATTAGCGTTATCGGCTTCTGAGTATGTGCGTTTCGTAGTTGACCAGCAATCGGTAGTTCGTCGGCATACATACTTACAAAAATGTATTAATATTTTTAAAGCGTTCGTTGCATAGCTTGGGTGTAGGATTTGGGCTATGAACCTACAGAGTAGATACTATATGGAAAGTCACTACAACCAAGATTACTTCAATTGGCAAAAAAAGAGCGGCCAGGGTGCCGTATTGGGTAGCGCACGGTGGTTTGCTCCTCATATTGGTGACACAAATACAGTGTTAGATTTTGGCTGCGGCGGCGGGTACTTACTTGCCGCGTTGCCGGGCAGGCATAAGTACGGGGTGGAAATTAATCCGACGGCACGTAAGGAGGCGGAATCGCTGGGGTTGACCGTATATTCGCATATTTCTGACATACCTCAGGAGGTGCGGCCAGACGTTGTCATTTCCCATCATGCTTTGGAGCACGTGGTTAATCCTTATGAGGTGTTGCAAGGTTTAGCCGGGCTTCTGCGTCCCGGCGGTGTATTAGTTATGGTGGTGCCCATCGATGACTGGCGAGACGAGCGTCGGTATGTACCGGGTGACATTAACCAGCATATATATACCTGGACTCCTCTTTTACTTGGTAATTTGGTAACTATGGCAGGTTTGCGGGTGGAAAGTGCGAGGGTGATAGGGTACACTTTGATTCGCGGTACGCGGCTTTTTAAAAAAATGCTACCTAGTTTTCTTTTTGATTTTCTGTGTCGAGCGAAGGCGTTCTTTGGCCGGGCTCATCACGTATACTTAATTGCCCGAAAAGTATAATAGACTTCTTGCATACCCCCTGTGTGTCATCCCGGAATTTGTGGCTTTGCAAACATATCCGGGATCCAGGCTCGATAACCTGGATTCCGGCTTCCCGACTCAGAGTACGTGATAAACTCGGGCCGGAATGACAGGGGGAATAATGTAGGTTATGCAAGAGGTTTAATAATGTGCAAGTACAGTAGGTGCCGGAATAGACAGGTTATAAGTTTTATTTTATGAGGATTTTGTTTACAGTAGAATTTTATTTTCCCCATAAGGGCGGCGCGGAATTTGTGGTCCAGCAGCTTGCCGAACGGGCGCAGGAGGCCGGGCACGCAGTGACCGTGGCCACTACGGCGTTGCCGGAACGTGCAGCCGAACGGATACACGGGGTGTCTGTAGAGAGTTTTGCTCTTTCCGGCAACAGCGTACGGGGGGTGAGTGGGTCCGAAGCGGAAAAACTTCGATATAAGGAGTTCTTGCTCAGTGGTTTTGACGTTGTTATAAATTACGCCGCACAAACTTGGACGAGTGATTTGGCGTTTGAGATAGTATCGGAGTTGGCCCAGCGTTCTCGCATGTTATTTGTACCTTGCGGATATTCGGGCTTGCATAACCCGGAGTACAAGGCATATTTTTCCGAACTGCCGCAATATTTAAGACAGTATCACAAGCTTGTGTATATGTCTGAGCATTACCAAGATAAACTGTTTGGAGACAGTGTGGGGCTGAGCGACAAGGCCGTCATTATCCCTAACGGAGCGGGCGAGGAAGAGTTTAGTCGGCCGGCAGCCGGTTCAATCCGAAGCCAGTTACAGATAACTACTCCGTACATGCTGTTGTGCGTATCTAACCATTATCGCGCAAAGGGGCATGCGTTCGTGCTTGAGGCGTTTCGGCGTATGGGCCGGACTGACACAACACTGGTACTGATAGGCGATAATCCCGGTACATCGGCGGTGTCGAAGCTTAAACAATGGATTTTCGGTTGCATCGGTACGTGTGTAGTGCGGGGCGCGCTCAACTCTCGTGTTCGAATGTTACAGGGCGTGTCTCGCGGCGAAGTTATTGCTGCCTATCAAGAAGCAGACCTATTTTTATTTGGGTCTGAGATAGAATGCGCTCCGTTGGTGCTCTATGAGTCGTTTGCTTCGCGTACCTGTTTTATTTCCCGGCCGGTTGGTAATGTGCCTGAGTATGCATCTTTGGTTCGCCTGGTTGCAACTCCGCAGTCCATGGCGGATACGGCTAACCGACTACTTGCCGATCCAAAGTTGAGATTACAGCTTACCGAGCAGGCCTATACAGCCTGGCAGCAGTTTTATACCTGGGACAAAATTACTAAGCAATACTTAGCGCTATGCCAGAAGTAAACGTTCAAGTTGGCATTGTAATGCCTGCGTATAATATGGCGCAGTATATTGGTTTTGCGATTGAGAGTGTGCAGGCGCAAGAACATCGTTCATGGCAATTATTGGTGATAGATGATGGTTCTACAGATGATACAGCTTTGCGGGTTGCCGGGTATGCCGCGCAAGACCAGCGCGTTACACTAATCCGCCATGCCGGGAATATGGGATTAATTGCTACGCTCAACGAAGGAATCGGTTTGATAACCGGGGAGTTTTTTGCTCGGCTAGATGCGGATGACGCGTGGCTGGACACTCGAAAACTTACTGCGCAAATTGAATATTTGCTTACCCATCCGAAGTGCGGACTAGTGGGCACCGACGCGGTGTTATTGGACGCAGCCGGTCAACGTACCGGAGTATTAATTCGACCCAGAACCGATGTTGATATACGCAAGCATATGTTGCTTTATAACCCGTTTGTGCATAGTAGTGTAATGCTGCGTACGAGTCTCGTGCGCTCTCTTGGGGGGTACGCAATCGGTATGCCGCATGTGGAAGATTATGAGTTGTGGCTTCGGGTGGGTACGCGGGCGGAAATGGGTAATATTCCGGAGCGCGCGGTCGGGTATCGCGTGTCTGGGCTTGGGATCACTTCTCGGCACAACCGGGAGCAGGTTTTGCGCTGTATGGTACTTGTGTGGCAGTATAAAAGACACTATCCGTATGCGTGGTTGGGCCTGTGCAAGTGGCTCACGCAGTATGTATTTGTCTGGTTGAACTGCGGTCGTATCTACAATCGATTTAAGCAGCAGTTGGGCGGTAGTAAATCCCATGTTTAGAAAAAGCTACGTAATTTGGTTCATCCTCGTACCCGATATTGTTCTTATGTATATAGGCTTGTTTTTAGCCGTGTACATCCGTTACGGTCACGGTTTGCCGGG
>JAEUSE010000059.1 GCA_016788805.1 Candidatus Doudnabacteria bacterium | reverse complement strand
TTACCGGCGGCCATCACCGAAAGCTAGCGATATTTGATAGGGCAGTACTTTGGGAGGGGAGCTTAAACGCCCTCTCCCAAAATGACAGTTGTGAGGTTATGCGACGCATTGAGTCCAAACAACTTGCGCATCAGATGATAGATTTTATCGGGTTACGGCGCTATTTGTGACGATAGTACTTCGTAAGTTCTGAAACAGGTATGTCCAACACTTCCGCAATGCTCAGCGCTGTAGGAAAATGCGGGTCTTGCTCATTGCGTTCGATCTTGGCCACGGTATTCCAGTGCACCCCAGCTTTCTCGGCAACCTCAAGCTGGGTCAGGTGCTTTTTGCGCCTGGCTTCTTTGAAGAGTTGTCCGAGTGATTTGCCTTTACTCATCAGCTTTATTCTAGCATGGGAGGTATGCGATATGCCTACATAGGTTTCGTAAAAGTCCAAGACTCATTTATAATCAGTAACACGAGAAGAGGGTAAGACTATGGGTAATAAGCAGAAGAAACTGACATCTATTGAAGTCTGTGCGGGTGCTGGCGGGCAGGCGTTGGGTCTAGAGATGGCAGGTTTCGAGCACGTTGCTTTAGTCGAAAATGACGCCCGGTGCTGCGAAACCCTCAGACTGAACCGGCCAAAATGGAATGTTTTAGAAGAAGACCTAAACAAATTTGATGGCTCCCCGTATAAGGGCGTGGATCTTGTTGCTGGTGGCGTCCCATGCCCGCCTTTTTCGCACGCAGGCAAGCAACTTGGTCATCTTGACGACCGTGACCTATTCCCGGCTGCATTGAAGCTTGTTGAGACAACGAAACCGAAAGCCGTATTACTTGAGAATGTACGCGGTTTGCTTGATCCAAAGTTTTCCGACTATCGACAGCAGATACTCGATAAGCTAGACGAACTCGGCTACAAGGGCGAATGGCGACTTATTCAGGCGGCGACCCATGGGGTGCCGCAATTACGCCCTCGCGCAATCCTTGTGGCGTTACGCCCTGAATACTGGGAACACTTCGAGTGGCCCGAGCCTACGCACCCCAACCCAGAGAATTTTGTCAGTGTTGGCGATGCACTATACGATCAGATATCTAGCAATGGTTGGAAGAAGGCCGATGAATGGAGGGTTGCCGCAAATAAAGTTGCGCCTACGCTAGTAGGCGGCTCTAAGAAGCATGGTGGGGCTGATCTCGGCCCAACACGCGCAAAGGCCGCTTGGGCCACTATGGGAGTCGACGGTAAGGGTGTTGCAGACGAAGCACCGGGTGAGGATTTTGAAGGTATGCCACGCATAACAGTTCAGATGGCAGCAACGCTACAAGGATTCCCCAGGGAATGGAAATTAGCGGGTCGAAAGACGAGTGCCTACAAGCAGGTTGGCAATGCTTTTCCCCCACCAGTTGCGGCAGCGGTTGGGACGGCCATCCGGCAAGCAGTTGCTTTGGCTACACAGGTCGCTACGGTAACGACTACTGATGATAGCGTTGCTGATGACGATCAGATTGCTACTTTTTCGGCTTCCGTAGAACCTCAAGCCGCGTAATCTCAGATCGAATACTCCCGTTTGGCCAAGGCTCAAAGTGCTTCGCAGCATAATAGGCAACAAACCGCTTGCCTTCTTTGCGTTTATCAACATCAATGACCCAACCGAGAGTGCGCAGCTCACGAAGACGTTTTTGCCAGTCGTCTTGATATTGCTTTGAGTTAGCAACGATTTCAATAAGGTCCGGTCTGACGAACTCGCCCTTGAATGCCTTCAGCAGTTCGCCGATACGACGGTGCGGCTCGTCGTAGTTAGCGGCTTCCTTAATCTTGTCTGCGTACTCGTCATAGGTAGCATAAAAGTTCCTTTTACCCTCATTGCAGTCGGAACATAGTGGTTGCAGGTTGTCTGGGTCATTAGTCCCGCCCCATTCTTGCGGGATTTTGTGGTCAACGTGCAGCTTGACGTGATCTTCCATCGGCGTGCGACCACATTGGGCACACCGTTGGTCTTTAAGTATTAGCGCACGCACCTTCATGCTAATGCCGTCAGTGTTCAGTACATGGTCGCGTTTGCCGACAAGCTGATAAAGTGTTTCCGTTCCACGGCGTGTGCGCTCGACAATAAACACCCTATAGAGCTCCCGCATTCTGCGGTTAAGGTGTTCTTGCTCACCTGCTTCAAGCCCCATAGTCTGGCGTATTTCAGCCATAGTAAGCGCTTGGCCGCGGTGTTCATAAAGGACTCTGTAGATTCCGCGCTCTGATTTTCCCCGGACAAGGTTGTTAAATTCGGTGCTGTCTGGTGTTGGCAATTCACTCATGTTTTTACCGTTGGGCCGTGATCACCTAACATCCTTCAGCAAATCTGAGATGTTCACGCCGAGAGCATTTGCAATCTTATCTAGCGTGCTCAATCTAACCCATCGCTTACCGGTCTCTATATATGCGATGGCGACAACGCTCATATTGACGCGCTCCGCTAACTCACTTTGTGTCAGTTTCTTGCTCTTTCTAACCTCAGCAATTCGCTTGCCAAAAGCTCGGAGCAGCTTTGTTTCGTTTTCTGCACTCATACATACAAGCGTAGGGAACATAAACCGATAGTTAAATAAACTACTAGTTTAATTCCGTACCTCATTATGATAATCTAACTATAGTAATGATAAACTAGTAGTTTATGTGCATATTAGGTGGAGGGCGAGTTGTGTGAGTGGCCGGAACCAAAGAAATGAGTGTGTATTCTGCCAAAAGATCCCGAAAGAACTTCGTAATAGACTGCTTCAATCCAGCGAGGATATTCTGGCCTGCCTTGAGCATTTCCGGGACAAGAAGCAGGAATACTTCGTATGCCTCTCATTGGATAGCGGGAAGCGTCTTATCGCACGGCGTGTTGTGACGGTTGGGTTGCTCGATACTGCCTTGGCACATCCGCGTGAGATATTCGCTGGCCCTCTTATCGATCGCGCGGCATCAGTGATCATTGCTCATAACCACCCATCAGGTAATCCAGCCCCGAGCAAACAGGATATTGATACAACTCAACAGATTGTGGCGGCAGGGCAGCTACTTGGTTTACCATTGCGCGACCACATCATTGTGTCCAGTGATGCTCATTACAGCTTCAAAGGTCACGGTCTAGTACTATCCTAGCGCAATTGTAGTTTTCGCCTGGCAGATAATATTCCGGCATCCTTTTTGCTATTTGGCCTATTTAATTTCTGAAGAATAGATTGCTGCACTTCGGGTGACCATAATATTTTTAAGTCCTTACGCGCTCTTGTTATAGCTGTATAAAAGATACTATGGGTAATGTCATCTTCGTTTGCGTCAGTGATCACGATTTTTACTGAATCGTACTCTAGCCCTTGCGCTTTATGGATTGAGACGGCATACGCAACTTGAAATGGCACGTTTGTATTTGATGAGTCGTCGTCTTCATCTGAGCTTGTGCGTTTATAAACAGGGAAACGGACGACTGACCCCTCAACCCATTCGAGATCGGTGCCATATGTATCAAGCTCAGTTACAATACGGTCGATCTCGATATCGAACACGATCTTTTCAGGTATCTTGTTTATGGCGACGATCGTGCCCTTTAAATTGTTATATATCACTCCTCGGAAACGATCGCTGTCATTGAATAGTATGGGGTCGCCAACTTTATACGTTGCAACACCCCATGAGACGGGCTTACTTTGGTTGGCTCCTTGAAGAAAGCGGTTAATATTATTGATTCCGTAGAGACCATCGTAGTTCAGGCAAAGGATGATTTCATCTTGTTGCTGCGTGACGAAGAGTGATTCGTCAAGTTTTGCGGAATAGCTATTTTGCGCGATTATTTCAGCAATATTACCATCAATCTTTCGTACGGCATTCCAAAGATTTAAAAGATTCGGATTCTTTGTTCGATAAGGTTCTGTCAACTCAAAAATCGAGCTTTTAGGCAGGAAAGATGGTACTAGTGCAAACCAGTTGCCAAACTCAATGGGTTCGAGTTGATATACATCACCAACGAGCAAAAGTAGCCTGAATGAGGTACCATTTAACACGGCCAAGAAGTCAGCATTACCCACAATGCTACACTCATCCACTACTAAAATATCGTATTCCGAATTGTCACCTGAGTTATTATGACTAGTGATCGTTTTATATGTACCGTTTTGAACTTTAACCCTCCGCACGAGATTGTTTATAGCCGGGTTAGTGTGTGCAAGAAATAGTATGTTTTTATCTGCAAACATATCCGCCACATACTCAATCATCCGTGTTTTTCCGGTACCCGCTGCGCCATAAATGAGTGCGACTTGAGATTTTGTATACAGTTTCTTAAGTGCCTCAATTTTGGTAGGGTCATCTAGATTTAAGGCAGTTTCTTGAGTCCAACGGTCCGCTGCGGTATCGTAACCGTCGAGTCCGCCAGATGCGTGTTTTTGTAATTCAACAATAATCGAGTAGGTATCATCTTCATATTCACGTATAAAGAGATGTTCCTTATCCTTGACTATGCTACGACGGTGTCGATGACCAAACCAAAGGGCGTTATTGTATTTGGCAACAAGCGAATCAATATCTTCAAAGCGCTCTAGTTCCGCCAGTGGAGTGTAGAGCCTACTCTCTTGTTCGACGTTGGTCTTTATCTTACGAGCTAATAGCTCATGTATGAGCGACTGTGCGTCCAAGCACTCAAGTAAGTCACTTATCCTTGGGTTGTGTCGGCGGGGCGAAGTACAGAACGGCATCGAGTCGAATGGTTTACAGCGTCTATCGAGACATAAGCCCGATAAGAGATCACATGCCTGTGGATTATATTGGCCCTTAATGATGACATTGTTCATTCTGAGCATCAGGTATCGAATCATATTGCTTCCATCACCGTTGCTTGCAATGAGCATTCTGGCACGCTCTAAAATAGGGATGAATCTAGGGGATGTTCTCGTCTTTTCTAAGACGGTAGACTTTAGTTCACTAAAATCATTATTTGAAAGTCGTACAACATCTAAGAGGCCCGTGGAGGTTTCGGTGAGATAATTCATCAATGCCCGATATTCAGATTGACCAGAGTCAATATTAGTGCTTTCCCCGAATATCTTTGAAAAGTTATTAAGCTCGCATGGCCTTATCGACACTGCCCAATCACTGATAATTATTATTGGCATGCTATGCCCTATGACACTTATTACGTCGCTCTTAAGGGTGAGATTTGCTGCATATTTGTCTGTCATATCTATATCAGTAAACCCTATAACACGATCAAACTTAGCATTACGGTCGCTGGCATTTTGGAATGTAACTTCGTAGAAGATTCGGCCCCTCACAAAGAATGGGTGTATTCCAAAAATGTAGTACCGACTCCGACTGCCCTCAGTAGGATTTGACCTATATGCGTCTATTCGTTCCGCTATTTTCTCGTGGTATTCACGCAAGGCAGGGTCGAGATCGACGGGAAAATCTTCTAAATTTGAGAGGGCTTTTATCTTGTACGATGTCAGTAAAAGTGTACGTATACGTATAAAGTATTCGTAATACTTTAGCATCAGGCGCTCGGACATATCGCCATTGAGCGTGTAGTGCGACGCACTTTGCAATAACAGGTTATGGAAACGATTTAGGAAGTTGATAGATTTGTTGCCTGACGCTGCGTGTGAAAGCGCGGGACTAACTGCTTCATAGCTAAACTCATGGTCAAGGTCGCCGGTATGTACGAGTACGGCGACACCTTCGACTAAATTGCGTGCTTGTGAGAGCAAGTTTTGGGAAAGCAAGGGCCTGTCGGCGCTAAGGCTTTTAATGTTATCGCAAATAGCTTTATTTGCACTTTGAATTTGTTGCCCTACTGTCGCCATCTAGTTTGAACAATGATCCTTGGTCCAATTTGATACGCTTTTATCCACTGGCTGAGCAGCTACACTTACACTTAGCAGCTGCGACGGTTCTTTATCGAGCTTCTCGTAGAAGGATTTGAGCGTGGTCACATCTGGCCGGATATCATCGGGGGCAGATTTCTCTAGTCGTTCGATGGAGGTTGCTATCTCTCCCGCGTCACTAAGGTAATCATCGAATAGCTCGGATGGGTAGGTGTCACCAGGTAGCTTTGCTAGTCGGGCTTTCTCTTCTGCGTAAACCTTGCAGTAACCGGCAACGGATCGCTTGGGCTGCATGCTGTAAAAAGCCGCTATTACCACAACTGCGATAAGCAGAATGGCGACGAGCACGAGTAAGTTCTTCGGCTGCTTTTGCCTAACCGCCTTGCTCTGTTTTTCCTTGGACATACTCCAGATTATACGCTAATCGCCACAAAACATTTTGCTAATGCTTTGTAATATTTTGAACGTTTTGTAAAATTCTAGCAGATAGTGGTAGCGGATCGGTAACGGGTGGACAAGGAAAGGGTAATAAGTGCGTAAATATAAATTCTCACTCATGGTCGCGGCATTCGTAGCAATCGGCTTGCCGGTTGTTCTGGCACACCCGGTGCTGGCAGCGGACGGCAACGTTGGCCAGGTTGAAAACTTTATCCGAAGTATTATCAAGGTAGTCGCCGGTCTAGCAGGGCTGATCGCTACTGGTTTCTTTGTGGTAGGCGGTCTCGGTTACATCAC
>JAEUSE010000058.1 GCA_016788805.1 Candidatus Doudnabacteria bacterium | reverse complement strand
ACCGCGGCTATGGCGGTGAACGTGTTTGTGGCACTTGCCTATTTTTATTTTCAACCGGGGCTTATCCTAACACCGCGTAGGTTTTTGCTGGTCGACGTGTTGGTGGTGTTCGTGCTGGTTTTGGGTTGGCATGTAATGGTTAAGTATTTGTTAAGGAACCGCTTCACGGAAGGTTTGTACTTGCTGTCGTTTAACCGAGAGTTAGCGGATTTAGAACGGGAGATTAAACAACGCGACTATCTTGGATATAAAATTCTCGGCCACCTTAGCGAACAAACACTGCTGGAAAGGACTTTTGACAAAAATTTTAGCATTATTTTGCCGGATAACATTGAAGCCAGTCAGGCCGTGGTGCGGCGTTTGTACGCGTTACGGAAACGCGGAGTGGTTTTTTATAACCATAAGCTGTTTTATGAGAACCTACTTCGGAGGATTTATATATCACAGGTGGATGAGGTTTGGTTTTTGGAGAACATTAATTATTCCGAGAAAAAGTTTTATACACTCGTTAAACGCGGTATGGATGTATTGGCCGGACTTTTTGGGTTAGTGCTTTGCGTGGTTACATTCCCTGTGTTGGCGTTGTTGGTGCGGTTGAGTTCACCCGGACCGATATTGTTTATTCAGGAGCGGGTTGGCTTGCGGGGGCAACTATTTAAGGTCTATAAATACCGGACTATGACCGGCCCGGTTACCAATACCTGGACCGCGGTGAGCGATCCGCGTATTACTCGGGTGGGCCGTTTTTTGCGCGTGAGTCGGCTGGATGAGTTACCACAGTGCGTGAATGTATTATTGGGGAACATGAGCCTAGTCGGGCCCAGGCCGGAACAGCCTCACATAGTGGACACGCTCTCCAAAGACATCCCATTTTACACTGAACGACATATGGTCAAGCCGGGTTTGACCGGTTGGGCGCAAATTAATAATGTCTACGCCGCGTCGGTCCAGGAAACCAGGCAAAAGTTGCAATACGATTTGTATTATATTAAACACCGTTCGTTTTTATTTGATTTAGAAATAATTTTAAAAACCGTTTATTACGTTCTGTCTTGGAAAGGCCGATAGGCGAAACGCAGAATACTGAATTATGAATCAGGAATTATGAATTAAGACCCGGGAATTGGGTCTCGCCATGCTTCATAATCCTATATTCCTGATTCGGTTTTATGGTATACTAAAGCCATAAGAAAGGCCTGCGTGTGCGCAGGTCTGGTATGCTATGGACACTCCGGACCTCATAAAAGTACTGAAACAAAAAAGGATAATCACTGCCGACGTTGTTGCAAGTTTGCAGAATGACCCACAAGCCGTACGCGGTAACTGGGAAGATTTGTTATTGGAAAAAGGGGCGGTAACCGAGGAGCAATTGCTACAGGTAAAAAGCGAACTTTTGGGCATACCGGCAATAGATTTGCGGACCGAGCATATTGATCAGGAGGTTTTGCAGTTGGTTCCGGAACCCATCGCGCATCGGCATAAAATTATCAGTTTCGCGAAGACTAAAGAGGGTGTGCATTTGGCTATGGTCGACCCGACCGACCTGCAAACCAGAGAGTTTATTCAAAAGAAGACGGGTTTGCCCATTTTGTTGTTTTTAATCGGCAAAACCAGTTTGGACTTCGGGTTGGCGAAGTATCACTCTAACCTGGAAGGTGAGATTAAACATTTGGTGGGTGGGGAGCCAACTATTAAGACCGAAGCGGCAGGAGGGGCTACCAAACCCGACGAGGTGGAGGGGTTAAAGAAAATGGCCGGAGAGATTCCGGTTATTCGGGTCGTCGATACGTTACTGGAGTATGCAATTTTTGAGAAAGCATCCGATATTCATATTGAGCCGCAAGAAAACGCGGTAACCGTGCGATACCGTATTGACGGTATACTGCACGACGTTATGACCCTGCCCAAAATGATCCAGCCCGCTTTGGTAGCACGTATTAAAGTGCTATCCGATTTAAAGATTGATGAACATCGTTTGCCCCAGGACGGACGGTTTAAAGTAGAAAAAGACGGATATCGTTTTTCCCTCCGTGTTTCTACTATTCCGGTTTTTGACGGAGAAAAGGTGGTCATGCGTTTGCTGGACGAGTCGACCAAGGCAATGAGTTTGGAGCAGCTAGGGTTTTTGCCCGAGCAGTTGGAAATTGTTCAGCGGGTCATCCATAAATCGCACGGTATGTTGCTGGTAACCGGGCCGACCGGTAGCGGTAAATCAACAACATTGTATGCCCTTCTTACTTTACTCAATACTCCCAGCGTGAATATTTCTTCTATTGAAGATCCGGTTGAGTATCGGATTGAACGGGCCAACCAAATGCAGGTTAATCCGAAAATCGGTCTGACTTTTGCCATAGGTTTGCGCGCGCTGCTGCGGCAAGACCCCAATATTATTATGATTGGTGAAATTCGTGACCAAGAGACTGCAGACGAAGCGGTGCACGCGGCTATGACCGGTCATATTGTACTCTCCACGTTGCATACCAACTCCGCCGCCGGCGCGCCCGCCCGTTTGTTGGATATAGGAGTTGAGCCGTATTTAATCGCCTCAACGACCAATGGCGTTATGGCGCAGCGGTTGGTGCGCATCCTGTGTCCTGATTGCAACCAACCCTATAAACCGGACAGTGGTTTTATAGAAGTTATCGCTAAGGAGTTTAATTTGGAGAAGCTGATGGAGGTATACGCCCGGCTAAAGTTGTTACCGAAAGGCGCGAGTCGTTTCGAGGATTTAACTTTTCGCAAACCGCAAGGGTGCGATAAATGCGGTCCGACAGGCTATAAAGGGCGTATTGGCGTTCACGAACTGCTTGAAGTAACAACCGACATAGCGACCCAAATCGTTCAAAAACGAACCGCCCAAGAGATACAAGAGACTGCTCAAAATAACGGTATGATTTTAATGTGGCAAGATGGGTTTATTAAAGCACTCCAGGGCATTACTACCATTGACGAAGTACTTAGAGTTTCAAAAGAGTAGCCTAATTGCAAATCGCAGATTGTAAATTGCAGATTTAAAAATACATTTCAATTTACAATTATCAATCTGCAATAAAAGAATGCCAAAGTTTACTTATACAATTTTAAAAAACAACGGCCAACGTGAGCAGGGGACGGTAACTGCCGGTTCTTTGTTAGCGGCCGGTCATCAGTTGAAAGAGCAGGGTTTGGTACCGGTAGAAATTACCGAAGTGAAGGTGGCTTGGAACCCCATAGCTTTTTTGACGGGGCTTCGTTCAGTTCCGTTGGGAGAAAAATTGGTTTTTGTGGAGAACTTGCAGCTTATGCTAAAGTCCGGGGTGCCTGTGTCCCGGTCTATGCAAATTCTTGCCAAACAAACTAAGAATCGGAGGTTTATCGCTGTACTATTGGCCTTGCAACACGGTGTGGAAAACGGAAGGCAACTCAACGAAGTGATGGCGGAGTACCCCAAGGTGTTTTCAGATATTTTTGTGAACATGATTAAGGTGGGGGAGATGTCCGGCAATTTGGAGGAAAGTTTGGGTCAGCTTGGTATTCAGTTGGAGCGGGAGGCTGACTTGCGGGGTCGCGTGCGCGGCGCCATGATGTACCCGTCCGTTATTTTGGTCGCGATGATCGCCATTGGGGTGCTTATGTCTATTTTTGTTTTGCCGAAGCTCACCTCGACATTTAAGGATTTTGGCGGCGACTTGCCAACCGCCACCAAGATTGTTATGGCAATTAGTGACTTTATGTCCGGCCATGCAGTGTTGGTTATTATCGCTCTTGTCTTAGCTGGACCTACCTTTATGGCTTTGCTTAGAACGAACGCTGGCAAAGCAGCTATGTATAGGGCATCGCTGGTCATACCGGGTATCGGCCCGTTAACGGTGAAAATAAATATCGCGCGATTTACTCGGGTCTTATCTTCGCTGCTCCGGAGCGGTATACCTATTGTAGAAAGTTTGGGGGTTGCGGGTAAATCAATTCCCAACACCTTGTACCAGGAAGCTATTGCTTCGGCGGCTGAGCGGGTTAAGGTGGGTAAACCGTTAACCGAGGTGCTTGCGGAACACGAAAAGTTATTCCCATTTTTAATCGTGCAAATGTTGCAAGTGGGTGAAGAAACAGGAACGCTCGAAACAATTTTGGAACAAATTGCCACGCACATAGAGTCGCAGATTGACGCCACCTTAAAAAATATGTCATCAATTATCGAACCGTTGTTACTGCTCGTTATTGGTGGCGCGGTCGGTGCTTTAGCATACGCTTTGATAATTCCGATATATAATATCGGTACAAATATCCAGTAAGAGTCTTGGCGTCTTTGTTCTTGTAGCGCGCTTATTGTGGCCGGCTATATGAACTTGAGTTTTCGCTTATACCAGTTGTATGATTGATTCAGAGCCGTTTATTTCAGTTATTATACCCACGTACAACGGCGCGAGTTTTATTGAGCGAACTATTCGGAGTGTTTTGGGGCAAACGTACACACGGTTTGATCTTTTGTTCGTGGACGACGGTTCTCTGGACGCGACCGGAGAGATAGTGCGGAATTTGGCCGCGCAAGACGGGAGAGTAAAATATTTTTATCAACAAAACTCCGGCGGCCCGGCTCAGCCGACTAACTACGGCATCGGGCAGGCTATGGGTACGTGGCTGGCTTTTTTGGACCATGATGACACTTGGTTGCCGGAAAAATTAGCTACCCAGGTACAATACCTACAGCAGCATGGTGTGGACATGGTTACCTGTCACACACTGGTGTGTTGGGAAACAGATAGAGGGCGGATTACTAAAATTAGAGTGCCGAGGAGCAGGGATTACGCGCGGCTTATACTGGAGAAAAATTTTATCTTAAGTACTTCGTCGGTGCTAGTCAGGGCTGAGGTGGCGAAGGCTGTCGGGCTCTTTGACGAACAACTTATTGGCCCTCAGGACTGGGACTTTTATATTCGGGTACTCACCGGCGGCTACTCGCTTGGAGTAGTAAACAATTTTTTATATATACATGTGCTCAGTGAAAAAAATATTTCCGCGAGCATTAATCCGGAAACGTACGAAGCACAGCGGGTGTATCTGTTTAACAAATATCGGCATTTCTACGCGCGGAAGGACGTACATAGTAACTATTTGCGAAGTGTGGGAGTGCAGTACGCCGCGTTTGGACTTCCGGCGCGGGCCCGAAAGTTTTTTTGGATGTCTTTAAAAGAGAATTATTTTAACTTTCGTTCTCTTGCCTATTGTGGTTTATCGGTGGGCGGCGGTTGGTTATTCCGCCGGCTTATAAGCGGAAAGAATTGGTTAATGAGTCATGTACGACGTTAAAATATAGTCTATGTCCATCCTTCCTACATTAAAGTATTATTATCGGCTTTATTTTTTTGACGAAGTTCGGTTATTGCGACGAGAGACTAAGGGCTATGCGTCAGTATTAGACGTGGGGTGTGGTTATAATTCTCTGTTGCAGTATTGTTCCGTACCGCAGTCGGTGGGGGTTGAAATATTTCCGGACTACATTGCACAAAGCCGTGCGAAAGGCATCCACGGCCACTACATTTGCGCTGATATTATGACTGTAGAGATACCTCCGAAGTCTTTTGACGTGGTATATTGCAGCGAGGTGATAGAGCACCTCACCAGAGCTGACGGTGAGGTGTTGCTCAAAAAAATGACCGATTGGGCGCGCTATAAAGTAATTGTGGTTACCCCAAACGGATTTGTAGCGCAGGATGCGTATCATGCCAATGAGCACCAAAAGCATCTGTCGGGTTGGATTACTGAGGACTTCAGGGCGACCGGTTTTAGCGTGTACGGGATAAATGGCGTACGGCATCTGCGGTGGAAGCCACTCGGTAAGTATCCCGCATTTGCTACACTATACTTACAAGTAGTGTTTTTAGTGACTAAATTCGTGAATTTTTTGCCGCGTATGGCGTTTCAGCTGTTTGCCGTAAAAAAATTGGATAGACATGTTTAAAAAAGGGGATAACCTATTTATACAGATTATTTGGGGCTATTCTCCGGAGTTACGGGCGTTGGCTCCGTCAGAGAATTATTTCTTACACGCGGTGGCCGTGGCTCGGCGGGCGGGTTTTAGAACAATACTTTTCCTCCGGGGAGACAAGGCGGCGCTCGAGCGCGATCCGAACTTTGACCCGTCTACGGAGGTTGTTGTGTATACGAATACGGCGCAGTTTTTGTATTTTGTCTGGCGGCATCGGCAGGCCTTGTTTTATGTAAATTCTTTTTCTATCCGCTCTTTAATGGTACCGTGGTTGGCGACGAAAACGATTTTTGCCGGACACCGGAGCTTGGTGAGAGAGAATGCCTGGAGGCAAATGGTTCAAAGTATTGCGTTATTTCGTTTTAAAAAGATTCGCGTATTCTCAGCGGCGGAACAACGCATCTTGGACCGTGGACTCCTTAGGAACAAGCTTATTTTTAGCCCTTTCGCGGTAGATGTCGATGCTTTTTCAAATCTTGGCGGGGGTAATCGAAAGGGGTTGGTGTATTTAGGCAATGTAACCGCCGTGAAAAATTTGCCCACTATTTTTTTAGCCCTAGCAGCAGTGCGCCGAACCATCCCGGATATGACTTTGTCAATAATTGGTTTGATTAAGGATGAAAATT
>JAEUSE010000057.1 GCA_016788805.1 Candidatus Doudnabacteria bacterium | reverse complement strand
GGTACTGCGAGGTAGGGTAATAGTTGTTTTGTAGCTTCTGGTTTTCGTTCTGTAGCTTCGCTATGGTGTTTTGCTGCTGTAGCTGGCTAATCTTTTTCTGCAGCCCGTAGTTGGTTTGTATGGCCTTAACTCCGCTCCAGCTTATAAGCAGCACCATGACCACAAAAACCAGAGAGCCCACGTTGCGAACATCACGCAGCGACAAGATATACGCCCGCACAGGTGGTTCGTACCGGTTCCAAATATCGAGTATTTTTGTCTTCATACCCACCCCACTAGTATATACCAATGCATAACAACTTGCCGGCGCACCCTTGCACCGTTTCAACTTAAATCTAGATTTTTGTTGGTATATCACCCCTGTGTTTGCTATACTTCTCTGTGCTTGCATGCTAAATGATGTGCATTGCTCCGGCGGGGGTATAGCTCAGTGGTTAGAGCAGTCGGCTCATAACTGATTGGTCCTTGGTTCAAATCCAAGTACCCCCACCAGAAGAGTGTACATCTCATGACCGCAGAGTCGTTTTTCTTCTCAGATTTAGTGCCTTTTTGTCACCCCTGTTACAGTAATAATTTTTGTAAGATATCTTACATTTTTTTATTGCGCTCATAGTTTATTCGTGATACAATATACTTAAGTTAACTTTAGTAGTTTGGGACGATTTTATTTACGTCACTTCAGAAGGGATGATTATTAAAGCAAGCTCATCAACAGTTGAATCCATAGGCGCTACTTCTGGCCATACCCGTGAGACTCATGGCGATATGCCTGCGCTAATCGATTTTGACGGAAGCAATTTAGGCACCTTGACCATGCCTGGAGGCCTCAAGGAGCAAACCCATTGCCCCAACGCTCGTGCGCTTGCGCAATGGATGATGGGTGCAAGCCGCGCCGCAGCTTCTCTAGCGGCTAATGGCGATCTTGCATCGGCTCCTACATTTCGCTGTGCCGGTTGCTTTGCTGGCTATGTACGTACACCTTCCCTCGGCCATGAAGTTGTCGCACTTTGCTCAGCAGACCCACAACCGCCACGCTCAATTACCCAAGGGCTGGCCGCAAACGATCCTAACGCTTCTGAAATACCGCCGAAAATCGAACCATACGGTGCTGATGGTATAGTGCCAGGTCTCCGTCTCACAGTGCCATTACATGAAGTTAGAAGCCCTTCAACTATGGCCTCCAAAGACGTATCTGCTGCTTAAGTTACAAGATCATCGCCTGTTATTAGCTGGGCACCTATAGCCTGGTACCCCGCTACACCTAAACTGACGGCCAGACCGCTCCCCAGAAATAGCGGCAGAGTGCTTGGATGACAGCTGTAGGCTAGCCATAGCTACCATACAGCTGCAGCCGAGTGCTTTGCTACTGTTTCTGGGGAGTGGGACCCGTCAGGGTAGGCGTGGAGGGGTACTAGCCTTTTGCGAACAGACCGTAGCTAGAAGTGACCTGGCTGTTGCCAATATCACTGAACTCGTAGGGGCGAAGGGTGTCGTCGGCTGTCGTGGTATAGAGCTGAAGCACGATGTTTTGTTTTGGGTGGTCACGGCGAAGCCTGTCGTATGCAGTACACAGCTCTGTAGTGTCTATGCTACCGTCTGATACACGAGTTTTGAGGGGTTCTACGAGTTGAAAACCATCGTCTCGCAGTTGACGAAAGAGCATACCATTCGTCTGACCATCAAAAACATAGGGGATTTCATCACCGCACTGCTGGAGGTAGGCGATTTTTGAACGTAACGGCGCTGCGGCGCTGCCGGTGATTACCTTGCTTTCGGGCGGTATTGTAAGGTTCGTTGACTGCGTGTTTTGGAGCAGCAGTGCAAATACGACGGACGAAAGCAGCACTAAGCCGTACACAAACCGATGTTTCTTCTGGCGTAAGCGCCAAGCTGCGACCGCAACCAACAGAAAAAGCAGACAGTACACAATATACGACATCCAGTTCAGCGGCCACGCTGGCATAGCTTGTGGCTGCACCATCCAACTCCGTACCGGTCCGATCGATGTCTGCACAACGCTCCAGCCTTCCTGGGGCTGATGTCCCGCGAGTAGCAACCATACAGCGGTGAAACCTGCGCTGACCGCGAGCAAGACGGCGGCAACAGACACTACAATCAGCAGCGTCTGCCACCAACTGCTTCCGGACCGATAACGAATGGTGTGCCACACGCGGCTACTCTTCAGTGCCAGACCAGGAAAATGCTGGGTTATGGGCTCAAATGGTCGCCTCGGTTCAGGTAAGCCGACCAGCTCTATTGCTTCAGAGAAGCGTTTTTTAGAAACGGGTTTTGAGCCGCCCGTCAGCAGTACGTCACGCAAGCCCTCAACGTTCTGCCGGTATACGCCCGGCCGGAAGCGCGTCGCGTGCTGGAGCTGTTTCAGATGATCGAGTAGCGCTGGCTCGGCAGCAGCCGAGATGACAAAATCTTGACCCTGCAGTGAGACAATGTGTGTTTTCGTTTTCATGGTTTTCCTCCCAAGTGTGTTTGTATGGTTTGCAGAAACGAGCGGTACTCAGCGAGCTTTTGCTGACCGTGATTCGTGAGGCGATAGTAACGGCGCGGTGTCTGACCCGGCACTATCTGCCAGTCAGAGACAAGCAACTCGTCCTTTTCCATGCGGTTCAGCAGCGGATACAGCGTCCCGACTTTCGAGGTAAATGGCGTTTTGCTGAGTGCGATCAGTAGCTCAGCACCGTATCGTTTGCCAATTTCGAGCTCGGCTAGCACGGCGATATGCAGCATACCCCTGACGATTTGCTGTTGCTCGGCCGATATCTCGTTTTTATGTGTCATGGTACTATTTTGTATAATAGTACCTGCTTATGCTTTCCGTCAAGCCCGCATAGTCTACTGCTGTAGAAGTTTGGCGACTTCGCGAGCTTCGAGGGGGTCGAGGTCGGCGAAGAGTTCGGTGTCGTATTTTTCGCTTACCTGGTAGATGTAATCCTCAAGAGCGCGCGGGATAACATGGAAATGGATGTGACTCACGCTGAGGTTACCGCGCTGCATGAACGGCCGATAGTTTTGGCGCACATCGCAGCCATCACCAAGCTTACCAATTATTTTTTGCTCGACAAAAAAGATGAGGTCGAATATATCGCCCAGCTCATCTTTGGTAAGGTCCCACGGCTGGTCGACGTGCCGCTTGGGCAGCACTAGGAAATGGCCCGGCACCTTGCGCGGGTTGCTGAGCACGACTTTGGCGTGCTCATTTTCTTTGAGCACCCTGTCGCCTGAATCACAAAATGGGCAATTGGTTTCTGTCATAAGACTAGTATAGCAAGTGGTGGACTGTTTTTCTGGTTTCCCGTTTTCACGGGAATGACGAATTGAACGCCTGTGCCACTGGCAAACCCGTTCAAGTCCCAGCCTGGCCGACAAACTAAAACGACTACCTGATGGTAATTGAGGAGGAGGGACTTGCCTCATGCGGCATGCACAAATGTGCCGCCAGCATGACCGGTCTCCCAGGGTCGACCGGCTTCGGGTCGGGAAGCGCCACTGGCGCTTCCGTTCAAGTCCCAGCCTGGCCGACAAACTAAAACGACTACCTGATGGTAGTCGTTTTAGTTTGGTGGGCGAGGAGGGACTTGAACCCTCAAGACTTTTGGTCAGCGGATTTTAAGTCCGCCGCGTATACCAATTCCGCCACTCGCCCAGACAAAAACGTACTCCATTAGTTTTACCACACCTTATAGTATGGCTACAATCTTTGCAGCAATTATGCTTTCAGTATCCAATCAACAACCATCTCGCGGATTTTGGTATACTCCTCTTTGGTGTACTGCATATTGGCTACACAGTACTGTTTACCAGCTAGGTGTGAGGTAAATAGACAATCAGACACATCGAAGCAGTCATTTATAAACAGACTCTGGTTGACCTTGTTCGACCATACTACCGAAAAACTATTTGCTATATTTTGACTGTCTTCCACGCGCAGACTAAACGAAGTACGGATAGACCGTTGCACGGCAGCCACAAACTCGCAATCTACCGCTCCATCACTGTACAACACATGTTTAGAGCGCGTACAGTCCTGCGAGCGAAAGACATTTTCGCAAGAGTTTATACAGTCACTTTCATGCACATTAATTGAGTCTATATAGCGCTCCGTAGATGTTTGGTTGGTTAATACCCAGGCCTCCAAGACGTCCTGAACAGTTCCAAGTGGACGCTTTGGAAGCATGTATTCATCCACTTCGCCGCGTGCCCGTGCGTTATTGAGCGTAATAAACTGCGCCGAGTTGGTTGACGATGCCCAAGTGGCTTCGCCCGTGGTCGAATCGTATACCTCCGATGGTAGTCGCACGTCAAAAGCGTATTTCTGCATAAAACTATCAAGGTCGTAAGGGTTTTTACGCCCAAAGACCTGCTGCATTATTTTTTCGAGAACACCCTGTGCTTCTTGCCGTTTCATACAATTTCCTTCATGGTTATTCTAGCTTATCTTTCAGATTCGTCCTCTTTGATGACTGCGCTGCCAAAACGTCTTGCAAATTATGGCCGACTGTCTCGTCGTAGACACTTTGCGGAGGGATATGCTCAGGCGGCGGATCAGCTGTAACATAGGTGCCTCGCGACAGAACAGAAGCCGACACCTCTTCCTGAAATTTCTGCGGCATACGGGCTTGCGCCATAGTTTGAGCTGGCTGCTCAATTGTTGGCTGCACAGTTGCAAGTACAGGCGCATCGAGCGTTTGAGCTTTGACGCATGGGTTTAGTTTACCGCCAGCATAGAGCCGCAGCATGCATTCACGCGGACTTAATTCGGTCAGCATCCGCACTCGTATATCTGACTCACTTAGCCCCTTTTTGGTATGCGATTCGAGTATTTCGGCCGGGATTTCTATGTGCAAGTTACCCTCTAGCCGCCGAGCATCTTCCTCGGAAGTTCTAAACACATAGTAGTTGTAGACATTTGAGAAAATCGCATCTTGCAAGCTCTTTTCAATCTGACCAAAATATTGCTGCGACAGTACTACAGTGAGTCCAAACTTGCGTGCCTCGGCCAGCATAGCGGCCAACGCTGGGTTTTGGATGACCGCTACTTCATCCACTATAAGAATAATCTTTTGTTGCATTGCCCGCGCCTGTGCCAGCAAAAACACTTGCTGTATGAGCAAGCCTGCCACGGTCTTAGTGGCCTTTTCGCCCATAGAAACTTTATTAAGTGAAAAAACCGTTAAAAAGTTCTCCTGAATCGTCCGAGCCAATGGTACATCCCCGCCTGCTACCAATGCCGGCTGTAACTGCATTTCGTCTACCAGCGCAACTAGCGGAGCAATCGCCTCGTTATAGTAGGTGGTACGCAGTTCGTTAAAGTCGGCTCCAAAAAACCGGATGATAGTATCGGGTACATAGCCCTGCACATGCGCCACTATCTGGGAGCGCAGCTCAATCTCGCTCAGAAACCGCTTGAGCATATCAAGCGACATATTTTGTGCCGTAAAGAGGACAAAAAGGCTGAAGCGCAGCAGCCGTTCCAACCGTGGTGTGTACTGCGCGGCTAAAAGTGACCCGAACAATGTCGTCGTAAGCTCGGTAGCTGCTGAGATATCGGCGTATTGCTCAGGGAATAAACTAGTACTTTCACTGGAAAAATTGATGATTTTTTTATCGGACAAATGGCTAAAGTCTGCTGCCAGCGATGCGTGCGGGTCTATAATTACGATTCGGTAATTATGACGAAGCATCGTTTTATACAGCCTATCAACATACAGACTGATAAGTTTCGATTTACCGCTACCTGTTGCGCCGATTATGAACGAATGTTTGTCGAACTCATAGTCGGTGAGGCCTAAATAGTAATTCTGAGGAGCATATGGGAATGAATCAATCTCAAAAACTGACCCTAGTGTCTGACTAGTAAGCATATGCAGCGATTTTTCAATATTGAGATATAGCGGCATAGCCTTTTTAAGATAACGCGTGTTGGTTTGCAGGTTTAAGGCAAACAAGTTCGCCGGAAAAAAGTACATAGTTTTATTGATATAACGCCAGTTGCCTACCGCGTCTTTTATGAACATTTTACTGTCGGTTACTGCATATGTAGAATTTACGGTACGGACATCAAAATATGCCCATCCTAACTCAAGCCCCTTCTTGACGGCCAGTTTTTCCTTGAGATCAAGTAGTGTACCACCAGAGACAAATTGCGTAAATCCACTCAGGCGTTGGACGGTCTGCGGTAAAGGTAACTCTTCTACCCTGGTGGGGCGCAGGACAATCCCATCGAGACTATTTGATAACGAACTTACGTTCCGGCTGCATACCAGAAAATAGCGCACCACATTATCTTCGCAGCTAAAAACAAAACGGAACTTAGACAACCTCCCAGCAAACTGCAACATTGCTAGGTATAGCTTCGTCCACTGACCTGCGGTAACGATGTCGTTCAGCAGATATATTTCAAAACAGTACTGTTGCTGGTTTGCCATTGCAATTATTGTACCACTCAGAAAGAACACTACCACCGGCCGCCAGAGCCGCCACCACCGAATGAGCCGCCGCCAAAACCGCCGAACCCGCCCGAACTGCTGCCAAATCCACCCGAGCCGCCAAAGAAGCCGCCGCCGCTGCCCCACCACGTAGTAGGGTCGCCCGAAGCAGCTCGGTCACGGA
>JAEUSE010000056.1 GCA_016788805.1 Candidatus Doudnabacteria bacterium | reverse complement strand
TTTGTTTATTCAGCAGCGACTTCTTCAGTCTTCGCTTCTTCCACTTTCTCTTCTAACTTTTCTGATTCTTCTTTTTCTTCTGCCTTCGTCGCTGCCTTAGCTGGTTTTTCTTCTAAGGCTTTGAGAGACAAGCCTAAGCGGTGATCTGCTGGTTCAATGGAAATAATTTTGAACGACTTTACTTCCCCAACCTTAAGAATATTCTCTGGGTCTTTAATGGCTTCGTGAGATAGTTCAGCCAAATGAGCCAAGCCTTGAATTTCCGGAGAAAGCTCTACAAATACGCCAAATGGCATTATTTTAGTAACTTTTCCTTCTACAACCTGACCAATCTTGTACTGCTTTACGGCTTCCAACCAAGGGTCCGGCTGGAGCTGCTTTATAGACAAAGACACGCGGCCTTTGTCTATAGCAATAATTTTTGCCTGGACTTCCTGGCCGACTCGGAACAAATCTTTGGGGTTTTCTACCCGCTGCCAGGCCAACTCAGAAATGTGTGCTAAACCTTCAAGTTCACCAAACTTTACGAAAATACCAAAGTCCACTACGCCGGTCACGGCGCCCACAACCACATCGCCCATCTTAAGCTTTTGTAAGTGCTCCTCGGTCTTCTTTTCGGACACCGCTTTTTCGCTCACAATTAACTTTTCTTCTTCCGGGTCAGCAGTAATAATTTGCACCGCAAAGGACTGACCGACATAGCTCTGAAGAGCGGAAAGAATTTTAGTCTTGTCACCATCTTCTACGCGTGGGTAGTGTTCTAAGTTCAACTGAGATACCGGCAAGAAACCAAGTACGCCGTTTATCTCAATCATCAAACCACCTTTGTTAGCACCCAAAATTTTGGTGCTGACAATTTCGCGGTCTTCCATTTTGGTCTTCAAGGTTTGCCATACGCGCTCGTGGCCGGCTTGGCGAAGCGACAACTCAATGTTGCCATCTTTGTTCTCTGACTCCACCACAGAAGCGAAAATAGTATCGCCTACTTTGAGGGAAGCCAACGTAGCCTGGTCGTCATAAAGTTCGCGACCGCGAACTACACCTACGCCGTAGCCAACCAAATCTACGTATACCTCGTTCTTACCTACGGAAAGCAAAGTGCCTTCCACAATATCACCCACCTTAAGCACGCGAATTTCCGCGCCGCTCTCAAGCAAGCCGGTCATAGAGTCCGCTTTGGACGCCACAGCCTCGTTTATGCTGGTTTGAGCGGTATTTACCGCCTGTACCTGATCTGCATCTGCCATTGTAATAATTCCTTTATGTAAAAGTTTGAAAGCCTAACTCCTCTTAATACTGCCACCGGGCAATAAAAAACCACGCCAAATCTAAGGCCTGGAAAAATAAGGAGCTATACTCATACAATTACTCATTAAACGACACCGGTCTTGGGCCTTACAAGGGGTTACTAATTAAATAATCTTCTGGTGTCGCACCCTGTAAGCCAATACAGTATACAAAAAACCACCCTCTTTGGCAAGCCCTCTGAATATCCTAATTCGTTGTAAATTATGAGCAAAAATGATATTATTTAGGTAGAATTATCTCGTTAATCCTTAGTCTTTAGTCCTAAATTAAAAAGTTTGTTTATGCTCAGGATTAAAGAAGCAGGGATTAAGGACTCCATCCAAAAATATGCATATTCAATACCTTGGTTTTTCCAGCTTTAAGTTCATTACAAAAGACGCCACGGTGGTAACCGACCCATACGGAAAAGAGTCCGGACTCACCCCACCCCGTGGCAATGCCGATATAATTGTGCTGGCCGAAAGCACAAATAGCCTATACAGCAGCACGAGTTCCTTTTCGGGCACGCCATTTCTCATTGATAGCCCCGGTGAATATGATAAAAGCGGCGTCACCGTTACCGGCATCCCGTTAAAGCAAGAGTCAGGCTACGTTACTATTTTCCTTTTAGAAAGCGAAGACTTAAAAATTCTCAACCTCGCGCACATCAAGGACTTTAACATTAAAGAAAACGAGCTCGAGGAACTAGGCGAAATCGACATTCTTATTGTGCCCGTAGGCGGACATAGCGTCCTCGGCGCGAGCGACGCGGCCAAGGTGGTTAACCAAATCGAGCCTAAAATTATTATCCCCTCTCACTACGCTGCCGGTGGTATAAAAATAGAACTTGACCCCATTGATCGCTTTATAAAAGAAATGGGTAATAAAAACGAAGAGTTAGATAAACTTATTATCAAAAAGAAAGACATAACCAACGCCGAAGAAACCCGACTGGTGGTGCTCACGGCATAAATAAAAACGTATGAAAACCATACATCGCATTCAACAAATGCCCGAAGCCAAACGTGAACAACTTATGTGGGTGGTCGTCGCGACTACTCTGGTACTACTCTTATTTATATGGATAGGTACCAGCTATATACCCAAACCCAACCGAGCGAATGGCAACTTTTTCACCTTGGTGAAAAATGAGGTAAACAAAGCCCGGGCCAATAACCCCACCATTAACAAGTAGCCGATACCGAACCTATGGCAAAAATCGAACGAGATGTAGCACACTCAAACAATGTCGGACTTATCCGTCCGCGTTCACTGGAAACCGAAATGCAGGAGTCATACTTGGACTACGCCATGACGGTTATTGTTTCGCGCGCCCTACCGGATGTGCGCGACGGGTTAAAACCGGTTAACCGCCGCATACTCTATGCCATGCGTAGCATGGGTCTTCGTGCTTCTGCCAAAACGACTAAGTCTGCCAAAATTGTCGGTGAGGTGCTGGGTAAATATCACCCGCACAGCGACACCTCCGTGTACGACGCCATGGTACACATGGTACAAGAGTTTTCTATGCGCTACCCCCTGGTGAAAGGCCAGGGTAACTTTGGCTCAATGGATGGAGACGGCGCCGCGGCCTACAGGTACACCGAAGCCAAACTTACACCCATTGCCGAGGAACTATTGGTAGACATAGAAAAAGAGACAGTGGACTGGCGAGACAACTTTGACGCGACAGAAAAAGAACCGGTAGTACTACCGGGCAAACTTCCGAATGTATTACTGAACGGCACCTTGGGTATTGCCGTAGGTATGGCGACTGACCTGCCGCCGCACAACCTAACCGAGGTGGCGGACGCAACTATACATTTAATCGAAAACCCGACCGCGACCATAGAAGACATTACGGATATTATTAAAGGGCCAGACTTTCCTACGGGCGGCATTATTTACGACGTCGCAGCTATTAAAAACGCCTACGCTACCGGACGCGGCGGCGTTGTCGTGCGGGGTAAAACCGACATCGAAGAAACCAAGACCGGTGCGTTTCGCATAGTCATTACCGAAATTCCCTACCGCGTCAACAAAGCGACTTTACTGGAACGCATGGCAGACCTCGTACGGGACAAAAAACTGGAAGGGATAAAAGACATCCGCGACGAGTCCGATAAAGACGGGGTACGCATTGTAGTAGATTTGAAAAAAGAAGCGTTGGCCAACAAGATCCTGAACCAACTCTTTTCCTACACCCAGCTCCAAGACACGTATCATTTGAATATGACCTCCCTGGTCGACGGGATTGAGCCGCACGTGCTCAACCTAAAAACCATGCTCGAGGAGTTTATTAAGCACCGCCAGGTAATTGTGCGACGACGCACAGAGTACGACCTGCGCAAAGCCAAAGAACGCGCGCACATTTTAGAAGGGTTAAAAATCGCGCTGGACCACATAGACGAAATTATCAACACCATTCGCAAAAGCCCGACCAAAGAAGAGGCCCACGCGAATTTAATGAAAAAATTCAAACTGTCCGAGCTACAAGCCACGGCCATTTTGGAGATTCGCCTGCAAACCCTCGCCGGCTTAGAGCGTAAGAAAATTGAAGATGAGTTGGCAGAAAAACGCAAACTTATTGCCAAACTTGAAGACTTACTGGCTCACCCCAAAAAAATCCTTGGCATCGTGAAAGATGAGACCATAGAAATGCGGGATAAGTACGGCGACGAGCGCCGCACGCAGGTGGTCAAGCACGCGGTGGGCACCTTTGCGGCCGAAGATCTCATCCCGGAAAACCAAATGATTGTAACCATTACCAAGTCCGGTTATGTAAAACGTCTACTCCCAGATACCTACAAACAACAGTCCCGGGGCGGCAAAGGAGTAATTGGCCAAAGCCTCAAAGAAGAAGACGTGGTGGAGAAACTGATTTCCGCCAACACGCATGACGACATACTCTTCTTTACCAACAAAGGCCGGGTGTTTCAGACTAAAGTGTATGAACTACCCGAAGGTTCCCGAACCAGCAAAGGCCAGGCACTGGTAAATTTCCTACAACTTGGCAGCGGTGAAACCACTACGGCAGTACTCACCTTCTCCAAAAAAGACGAAGCCAAGTTCCTGGTTATGGCGACTAAAAAAGGCCTGATTAAAAAAGTAGCCCGAGAAGAATTCGCCAAGGTTCGCCGGAGCGGCATGATTGCCATTGGCATTAAAGATGGTGACGAGCTTAAGTGGGTAGAAACCACCGCCGGAGATGACCAAATAATGCTTTCTACCGAGAACGGACAAGCTATTCGGTTTAACGAAAAGGATGTTCGACCCATGGGTCGCACCGCCGCCGGTGTAACGGGTATGCGCGTCAAAAAAGACGACAACATAATTTCCATGGATGTAATTCGTAAAAACCTCGACGTAAAAACCCAAGAAGTACTGGTTATTACAGAATTTGGCTTGGGTAAAAAGACACCATTGGCTGACTATAAAATACAGAAACGATCGGGTAGCGGGATCAAAACAGTGAAGATTACTCCCAAGACCGGTAAAATTGTAGCCATGTATATTCTAGACGCTAAAGAAGAACACGACTTAGTCATCATTTCCCGCCAAGGCCAAACCATTCGCACAGCCCTCAATGCCATATCCACCCTCGGCCGGGCCACCCAAGGTGTAAGAGTTATGAAACTCGACTCCGGCGACTCCGTTGCCAGCGCGACGATAATATAAGCAGCTTAAACACCCCCGCTCCACCATAAGCGGGGGTATTTTAATTAAAGAATATATTATTGTTAACTTGACACAAGAGTTAACATATGTTAACCTATATACTTAGATAACAAGAGTTATGGAAAAAACTTATTTAAGCGTAAAAGAGTTAGCTGACATCCTAAAAATAAGCAGGATTGCCGTTTTTAAAAAAATAAAAAACGGCCAGATTAAGGCCGAACGGGTAGGTCGTAATTATGCAATACCTAAAGCTCACGTAGAGGGGCTTATACAAACAACTTTCCACTCCAAACTGAATGAAGAAATTAAAACAAGCGTAGAACGAGTACTAAAAGAATATGGGGAAACCTTAAAGCTTCTTGGCAAAGAATAATATGGCGACACCTATCAAATCTATCTCTATACAAGAAGTTAGAGACATAGCTCACCACCTAGCCGCAAAGACAATGGAATGGGATGAACCGATACCTCAATTCGAATCTCGTTTTCCGGGAGTGTTAGAAAGTTGCATTGTCCAACCATTTCAACACTTTGATAAACGACTGCTCTATCACGGGTTGATTGGCAAAGCTGCAATACTATTCTATTTGTTAATCAAGAACCACCCATTTCAAAACGGCAATAAAAGAATAGCGGTGACCACACTTCTAGTGTTTCTTTCAATAAACGGGAAGTGGCTAAATGTTGACACAACAAAACTCTACCTTTTCGCGATATGGATAGCGCAAAGTGACGCAGAACTAAAAACCGAGGTTGTGAAAGTAATAGAAAGATTTATTACTAAAAACATAGTGGCATACTAACCTTAAAATAATTAAACCACCTAGTTAGGTGGTTTAATTATGGTGGGCGTGCATGGACTCGAACCATGGACCCCGAAGGTATAAGCTTCGTGCTCTAACCAGCTGAGCTACACGCCCACGCTGAGCGTGGGTACAGAAGCGCTAAGCGCTTCGCCCGTAGAGAAATTATAGCCGAATACCTAAACTTTGAGCAACTGTACGAACCAGAACCAAATCCGTATACTTTAAGCATGCTATCTATAGTCGCAACGCCAATTGGAAATTTGGGGGATATAACTTTTCGGGCAGTAGCAGTACTACGCGAGGCAGATTTTATTATTGCGGAAAACCCTTTACATACCGCAAAGCTGCTCAAACACTTTGAAATACCGAAAAAGGAGCTAGTTCAGTTTGCGGATCACAATGAACACAAAGCGCTACCCAAAATTCTCGACAGGCTCGAACAAGAACACGGGGCATTAGTGAGCGATGCAGGTACGCCGGGCATTTCCGACCCCGGTTTCCGACTTGTGCGCGCCTGTGTTGAAAAAGGTATACAAATACAAAATGTACCCGGCACTAGTGCGATCATTACCGCGCTCGCAGGCGCAGGGCTTCCTACAGACCGGTTTCTTTTTGTGGGGTTCTTGCCAAAAACAGAGCCTAAGCTTTTGCAAGCGCTCGAGTCAGGATTGCAAACCGAAAGCACGCTCGTTATTTATGAATCTCCACAGCGCATTAGCAAAACAGTAGACATCATTACTAAAACGTACCCCTCTGCTCAATTGGTTGTGGCCCGGGAGCTTACCAAATTGCACGAGGAGTTTATACGCGGCGGCGCTGTGGAAGTTTCCACCTTACTTAAAAAACGCTCCTCAATTAAAGGAGAAATAGTCTTACTCGTCTCTTTCAAATGAAGCCTCTTACTC
>JAEUSE010000055.1 GCA_016788805.1 Candidatus Doudnabacteria bacterium | reverse complement strand
ACCTCAGCTTGCCAAAAGTGGCGGCAAAAGCTACCAGGAGCAGGACGGCCACCATAATCCACACCGTGGAAAATGAAATATATATTGCATGGGCTATGTGGCGGTGGGCAAAACCTATGGCAAACGCACCCCACCAACCCAACTGGGAAATAGTGGAGGCCAACCCCACCTGGAAGGCTATTTTCGGCGTAAATGCACCCTCTCCCCCAAGCCGCTCCATGGACTTTTTTATGTAGTGCAAAAACACGCCGTTCAGACCGAGCATAACTACAAAAAAGAGCTTGAGCTGCGTAAGCCCGTCTACGCTCCCCTTAAGCACCAACATGGGCACGCCGCTCACTATGAGCCCGGCAAAGCCCAACCAAATGAGCCGTTGGGTAATGTTGGCCACTTTGTTCACAAGCCGCAGGTCAACCCCGAGCTGCTTGAGCAAAAAACACAAACCAAACGTGTCTACAACCACCACCGAGCCAAAACCCACGGCAAAGGAGAGCACGTGTACAAACAACAAACTATAAAACAATGGTGTGTCCATATAAAAAAAATAAAGGATATTAGTTATTTTTAAACCAAGGTAAAAACATGTTAGTGCTCCGCTTATACTCTGCAAAGTCTGGGTGCTGCTCCATTTTCTTTTCAAGCAGGGGGATACCGGAAACTTTAAGAATTAAAAATGTAATAGTGGCAGGGCCGATTACGCCGACCCAACCAAACGGCACTGACAAGGAAACCAACCACATGCCCCACCACTGAGTAACTTCACCAAAATAGTTGGGGTGGCGAGTGTACTGCCACAGCCCTTGCGTCATGAGCTTGCCCTTGTTGGCCGGGTTTTGTATGAACCGCGCGAGTTGTGCATCGCCCACGGCTTCAAAATAAAAACCAAACAACCAAACCGCAACACCCAGCACATCGAGCCAGCCAAAACTATTAACCGCAAACTTATGCACGAGCAACACGGGCAGGGCAATTACAAACAAAAGCACACCCTGCAACACATACACCTGTAAGTAAGAACGCACATAAAACCACCTCCCCCACTCTGCGCGCCAGGCTGCATACCGGTAGTCCTCAACCTTGCCTTTGTTGCGCGCATAAATGTGCCGAGCTAAACGCAACCCCCACACACTCACCAAAATACACACCAACAGACCCCGCGCGTCAAAATTGCCGGAAAGAAACAAAGACGTCCAGGCCATAAGCACAAACCCTAAACCCCAGGCCACATCTGCTACGTCGTTTCTTTTCTTGAATAACGAAACAACAAACCACAAAGTCATGTAGCCAAATAGCACCAACCCAAGTGTTACAAAATGGTTCATAACCCGAGTTTGTTAGCAATAACGTATGTTACGGTAGAAACGGCCGCCGCCAAAACAGCACCCCAGATTAGATCGACCACCGTTACCAGTAGCGGCCAGTCTTTGGCCACGGCTAGGTTAGTTAAATCGTAAGTTGCGTAACACACGAGACCAAACAAGGCGCCAAACACCAGTGCGTGCACCCACGAACCTTTCGCCATAGCCGGCTGCACCACAAACACCACCAACCCGACAATGAATATAAGGTAGAAGATAACAGCCGCCAGCCAGTTAACGTCCGACTTCATAAGCCCGCCTATCTGCGACCGATAAAAGTTTTTCGCAACAAGCCCCAACCAGACCATGTCTATAACGAAGAAAACCGGCAGAGCAATAAAGTACAATTTTACAAACATAAAATGAAAATGGTTAATTAGGCATACGAGTTTAAAAACACTAGGGGGTAAGGCCGGGGTGCCGTGCGGCCAGCTGTAATACCCGTTTTAGAGTGGGCAGATGGAGGTCTGCCAATTTTTTAAAACTGATACAGCTACGCCCAACTTTCACCTTACCCAACTCTGTTTTATACCTTTCTGCCACATACCTACCGTCAATAATTGAACACACGTAAACACTTATGTACTGCTTTTGATTGGCCAAAGCGACCACCGGCCACTGAATAATTTCTTTTTTATAATTCTTATACTGAAAACTACCGTAGCCAATCATATTGCCTGCAAAATAGACTTTAAGTTTTGGTACTGTTTTTCGGATAATCTCGTGAACCGCACGCACCGCTTCCTTTCTTTCTGCCGGCAGCGTTACCAGATACTCGGTCACTGTGCGAACCTTGCTCTCTTTAAACATGTTCATACGTTTAGCGATTTAAATATGTAATAGTGAATTGCAACACAGTAGCAAAGGAAACCCAGAGCACATAGGGAATATTTACATACGTCACCCACCGCGCGTGCGGCCAAATGGCCCAGAGTGCCCAAACCAGCGTACCTAAAACCAAGACAATGTCGACCGACGCCAGTAAATTATTTTTTAAACCAAACTGCAAAGGAGTAAATAAGGCATTGAATACTAAATTCAATACAAACGGCACTGCCACCAGCCACGGAATTTGCTTAGTGTAAACTTTGTAAAATACCGTACCAAACGACACGGCAATAATTGCGTAGAGCACTGTCCAGACCGGGCCAAACAACCAGCTCGGCGGCGCCCAGGAGGGTTTATATAACTGAGAGTACCAATTGTACGTGTTCATATAAGTATGTGTTAGTCGGTTTCGTTGCCTAAAATAAAATTGACTATGCGTTTTGGTAATTTATGGGTGCTATATTTTTGCGCACTCAACGCTTCCTGTTCGGGTTGGTCGAGAGCATTCCAAAAAGCTTCGCGTATGCCGTTGGCCACCAAGCGCACCACCTGTTCGGATATTTTATCTTGGCCATACACGTTTTGTAGCCTGGCGGCGATTTCTGCGTATGAAGAGTTGGACCGTTCACCGGCCTCAATAAACCGGTACACAAATACCTCCAACTGAATTAAGTGAAAACCATGACCCACCTCTTTGACCTTTCTCAAAATAGGACTGTCGTTCAAGCCTAAGATGATGTCGAAGCGTTCAAGCATGCGTGTCTTGCGTTCTACTGACGTCTCAAAAACTCCTGACTCATTTTGCGCAGCTACACTCTCCGGGGTTTTAGGCGGTTTCGAGAACACGTGTGACTCCCGAAGACCGTCTCGTATAGTCTTTTCTCGAGATTTTTTCATATCGCGAAATTTCTTTTATACCTTTTCTACAGTGCGCATAAACTCCACTATGCGCTTGTCGAGAATTATGTCTTTTTGGGTGATAGGACTCTTTAAGTATAACCCGTCCAAGGTACGACAGCGAGAGAGGGCGACGTACAGTTGCCCGTGGGCAAAGGTGCCGGTGGCTAAATCCACATACACTTTACTAAAAGTTTTACCTTGGGCTTTGTGTATGGTAACGGCCCAGGCCAACTTAAACGGGTACTGCGTAAAAGTGCCGGTGGTTTGGCTATCTAAACTTTCGGTTTCTGCGCTGTAAATAAACTTAAACATTTCCCAAGTGTAGGGCTCTACGTACACCGTTTCTCCGGTTTCCAGCTCTACTACAATGGCGTCCGCGGTAGAGGAACGGTGTTGGGGTTGGTCTGACACCGCTTCATAGGAGAGTTCGTTTGCGCCCAAGGAGACTCCTTGGGCAACGTGACCCAAGGACTCCCCTTGGGTGGCACTGCGTAGAACCGGTGGGATATACGCTTCCCTACTCTGCCCCACACTCTCTGTGCGAGACACAGCCGAAGCAATGCCGGTGACGGTACCCATGGTGCCGTTAACCCAGCGCTTGCGCTGGTCGTTGTTGAGCATCATAACCTGCGCGCCAATTTTAACTTGTAAGTCTAAGTCGGTCGGCGCTTCCCGGTCTTCAAAGGAACCGTCGGCTCGACCCCGGTACGTGCGGAGCGGTGTAGTTAAACGCTCCAAAAAAAAGTTGTTGACTTGCCTAGCCCGGGAGTTGGTTGGGGTAAGGTAAATGGCATATTGTTCAAAACTAAACTTATTGTTTTCCTGGTGCGCCCGAGCATTTAAAATTTCCAGGTGTCGGCTAGTGGCCAGGTTATTGCGAACGGCGTTTAGGACTTCTATAAAGACTTCATCCTGTTGGCGATACATTTTACGCAAACTTACATGCGTAAAGTTGGTAGTCCGGTACACCCGCGAGTCAAAAAAGTAAGGGCTTTCATAAGACCCTGCCGGTTTAGCAAACCCATCTCCATACGCCAAGTCCGGATCTACATCTACACCTTCAAACAATGCGGGGTTGGAACTAGAAAAGTGCGATTGCGTTATGAACCCTTTTTCTACCGGCGGCAACTGAAACAAGTCGCCAATGAATATCATTTGTATGCCGCCAAAGGGAATGTGGCCCCGCGGGCCGTTTAACTGGAGAAATTTGTCCACGCAGTCCAACAGGTCCGCCCGCACCATGGAAATTTCGTCTATAACAATGGCATCAACCTTAGCTAACAACTTTTTTTTGGGCGACCAAGAACCAGTACGCTTTACTTTGGCCAAAGTAATGTCCGGGCCAAAGCCACAAAAGGAGTGAATGGTTTGTCCGCCTACATTAAGCGCGGCCACGCCGGTCGGCGCCAACACCACTACGTTCTTTTTAGTCACCTGGCGGAAATACTGTAGCAAGGTGGACTTACCGGTCCCTGCTTCCCCGGTCAGGAAAACATTCTCACTCGTTTCATCCATCAACCGCAAAGCTTCCAGCGCTTCTGCGTTGCCGGTATAGTCTATGTTATCTAGAGACACCTCCCAGGTTTTAGCCGGATGCACGACTACTTTTTTTATGTCCGCTTTTTTGTACATAACCAACTCACCCTCTACAAGCTGCTCCAAACGATTGCGTAGCAGGCGGGTGGCCATGTCGTCCATGCTCTCGGACACGCGCTTAATGAAGGTGATGTACGTCTCGCTTTTGTTGGCCAAATACTGTTCGTATTCAGTTTTAAGTTGCGCGTCTAGTTCCGGCGTAAAAGTTTTATCTAACTCCTCTTGGAGACTCTGCGTATGATAGCGGTCTTGGGTATAGTCCCAGCCGGGCACATCGTCAAAATGACCGGCGAGTCGCGCCTTAAGTCCGCCGGCCGCCCGACCAAACTCCGTAACCAGAAACTCCAAAAACGCGTCAAAAGTCATTTTGCCGCCGGTTCGAAACTTTTCGTAGAATTCCTTAAGCTTGGCATCTTCCTCCGGCTCCCACCGCTTGCCCATGCGAGGGTACTTTTGCCGCAGCTCATCCACGGAATATTTTCTTGCTCCAGCACTTCCGTCCATATCTATTAATACTACTTGTAAATATTCTGCCTGTGTTCAATATCAATTACCACCACGTACAAAATAGTCTTGTACACCTGATACACAAGACGATACGGCCACACCCGAAACGAATACTGGTCTTTATACTCTCCCAGTAAGCGCTTGCCCATGTACGGATCTGTTTCTAGCTTTACAAGGGCGAGCTTAATGCGGTCTTGGTATGGCTTGGGTAATTTACTAAGATGCTTTTCGGCTTTTGGCCTTAGTCTTACTTGATACCTCATAACCCTGTTTAGCTTTTTCTGCGAGCACAAAACCATCCTTAGCGAGCAGTTCTTCCAGTGTTGTGTATTTCTTGTAAGCGCCGCTCTTCATGTCGTGGTTTAATTCAGCAATGTCCTTATCTAGATCCGGAAAAATACTTAATACCTCAATGGTTTCCTGCAGGCTGTCATAGTCTTCTGCGGAAAGCAGCACAACCTTAGGCTTCCCCTTTTCTGTTAACGTATAATACCGACCAGGTTTCTGGACCTCTTCGGCAATTTCGAATATTTTTTTTCGGGCTTCGGAAATGGGGAGGGTGTATTTGGGGTTCATATAGAGTAGCTTGCTAGCTTTTTAGCTGGTTAGCTTATTAGGGAGTAGAAATAAGTCTGATAGGACGGATAGGACCTATATAAAACACATGTACATAATAGTGTACATGTGATAAATACGTCAAGTGGATAAATGGGAGAAAACCAGAAATAATAGAAAAATAAGAAGAATGAGAAGAAGTAGAGTTGCGCAACAAGAACAGGCAAGAAGACTAAAGTAGGTTTTGCTCTTTGAGACTGGCGTAGCCGGTCGGGGTGACTATAACATGGTCCAGGAGCTGAATACCCAGCACCAAACCCGCGTCACGCAGGCGGTGGGTAACGGCTAAATCTTCCTCGCTTGGTTCTAAGGACCCGGCCGGGTGGTTGTGCGCCACTATAATATGCGACACCACATGCTTAACGGCCGGCTCAAACACCTCCCGAGGGTGAATAAGGCTAGCATTGAGCGTGCCGACAGATACTACCTCCCGCTTAATGAGCTGGTTTTGCGTATCTAGAAAGAAAACCACAAAATGCTCTTTCTTGCTGGAGCGTAAGTCTTCCATGCGCTCCCACACCGCTCGCGGCGAAAGGACCAACGCTACTTGTTTATCTTTGAGCAACCTTCGGCCCAGCTCAAAACACGCCACCAGCTCCAAAGCCTTGACCTCCCCCACTCCCTTGATTTTGGTCAATTCAGAGACAGTGGCATTAGCCAGAGCCACACCGGGAAACTTTTTAGTAACCGACCTTGCCACTTCCAACACATTCTTCCCTTCCATGCCGGTGCGTAACAGTATGGCCAACAACTCCACGTCCGTGAGTTTTTCGGGACCGTACTTAAGCAACTTCTCTCTTGGCTGTTCTACGCGCTCTAAATTTTTGATTTTTGCTTTCGGCATCCACGTAACATTACTTATTTCCATTATAAACCGCACCATGACCATAAACCCATTTACGTTTAAAAATACTTTAC
>JAEUSE010000054.1 GCA_016788805.1 Candidatus Doudnabacteria bacterium | reverse complement strand
CGACTCCACCAAGGCACGCTACAGTTGGTTATAGGTACTCACACCCTTTTAGAAGATACAGTATCGGTTAAACAGCTCGCCTTGGTCATAATCGATGAACAACATCGATTCGGCGTAGAACAACGCCGAAGCCTCTCAACAATTCAATCCCCCCGCTTAAATAAAAAAAAGTCGACGCAAAAATGGTACCCACACCTCCTTTCGATGTCTGCCACCCCTATCCCCCGTACCGCGGCACTGGCTGTATATGGGGACTTGAAAATTTCGACTATCGACGAGCTGCCCAAAAACCGGCTCCCTATAAAAACCTGGATTGTACCGGAAACAAAACGAGCCGGTGCTTATGATTTTATTAAAAAGGAAATTGCCGCAGGGAGACAGGCGTTTATAATTACCCCCCTGGTCGAAGAGTCAGAGAAAATTCAAGCGAAGTCGGTTAAAATAGAATTTAATAGACTACAAAACACGGTCTTCCCCGAACTCAAACTTGGACTCATACACGGCGGGCTCAAAGGCGCAGAAAAAGACGCAGCCATGCTCGCCTTTAAAAATAAAATAACGGATATACTAGTAGCCACGTCTGTTATTGAGATTGGCATAGACATACCCAACGCATCCCTCATACTCATTGAAGGTGCGGAAAGATTTGGCCTAGCCCAACTCCACCAGCTCCGGGGCCGTGTCGGACGAGGCCAGCACCAGTCCTACTGCCTCCTATTTTCCGAAGTTAGTAGCAGTCAGGAACGGCTCTCACTGTTCGCGCGTACGACCAACGGTTTCACCCTCGCGGAATATGACTTAAAAACTCGAGGGTTTGGCTCACTTTTTGGCACGAGCCAAAGCGGTTTTCAGTTTAAATACGGCCAATATCTCACACTCGCCATCCTTGAAACAGCAAAAAAAGCGGCCCAACAATTGACCGCTGTCGACCCGCGCCTAAAGGGCTACCCACTATTACAATCTGCCGTGTTACCACTCAGCCAGGAACTCCACATGGAATAGCACAACTAGGCAAAAAGACGAGACAACTCAGTAATAAATCGAATACCGTCGACCGTAGACCCCTTACCGCCCTTACCTCTTACTTGAGCAGTAATAAGTTGGCTAAATCCAAGTTTCTGCGCCTCTTTGAGTCGCTTTTCCACTTGCGCGACACCGCGAACTTCACCCGCCAAACCCACTTCACCGAACGCGACTAACTCAGAGGGCAAAGCCTGACCATGCAAACTAGAAAGGACGGCCAAAACTATCGGCAAATCTGCGGCCCGTTCGTCTAACTCAAACCCACCGGTTACGTTTATGTATACGTCCTGGTTGGCTAGCTTGACTCCCAACCGTTTTTCCATAATTGCCAAAAGAAGCTGCAACCGATTGCTATCAAAGCCGGAGGCGGCTCGTTTTGGATACCCAAAATTAGTCGGATTCGTAAGCGCCTGAACTTCCAACAACAAAACCTTATTTCCTTCAAGAATAGCCCCAATGCATGTCCCCGGAACTTTTTCGGTCCTATGTTCTAAAAAGAGCGCGGCCGGATTACTCACTTCTGTCATACCGGTTTCTGCCATATCAAACACGCCCACCTCACCGGTGCCGCCAAACCGATTCTTAACGCATCGCAATAATCGTAATGTAGCAAACCGTTCCCCCTCCAAGTACAAAACAGTATCTACCATGTGCTCCAACGTCTTAGGCCCTGCCAACATGCCTTCTTTGGTGACGTGACCGATAATCAATAACGCTGTTTTAGTCTGCTTGGCCAACCTCATGAGAGCGTTTGTCGTGAATGAAACTTGACTCACTCCGCCCGTAACACCGCTTACTTCGCTACTCACAATCGTCTGAATAGAGTCAATTATAGCAAAATCAGGAGCATGCTCCACAATAGTCGCAATTATAGTCTCCAAGTTTATCTCAGGCAACACTTCCAAGTCCACTGTTTTGTCTATGCGGTCCGCTCACAACTTAATTTGTTCCGCCGATTCCTCACCGGATATATACAGCACAGACGATGCCGCTTTACTCATGTACAAAGCCGTTTGTAAAGCCAAGGTCGATTTACCTATACCCGGGTCGCCCCCGAGCAATACCAAGCTTCCCGGTACCAATCCGCCTCCCAAAACCAAATCTAGCTCTGCCATTCCGGTAGAAATCCGCTCTACCCGCACAAAACCAGCGGCGTGCAGCCGTACCGGCTGAGCACTTACCCCGGACAGAGCTGCGTGTATTGCCGGCGCCTGCTTAGCAAACGTGTTCCAGCTTTCACACTCGGGACACTTGCCCTGCCATCGACTAACCGTAAAACCACAGTTACTACAGACAAATTGTTGCACTGCTTTAGGCATAAAAAAATTAAGAGACTCGTTGAGACTCGTACAGATTATCAGAGGTTACCGCCAGTCGGCAATAAATCTCCTAATCCCTAAAAATCTCTCAGTCTCTAAAAGTATATACTAAATACTACGTTTATTTAACCGAAACTCCGCTTATATCTACGTAATACAAGCCCGAACCCTGTTTGTCTTTAAAAAATATTTCTTTTCCGCTGGCGGTCATAAAGAGCTCCGTGGGCGAAGCTGCGGTATCCATACTTATCACTTGACTGGCCGCAGTCGGTACATCTATCCTCACCAGCTGTGCCACACCGTTGGCTGCGGAAGGAACATACAAAGTTTTACTATCCTGACTCCACATAATTTCACTCACAGCGGTCTCTACGCTCATGTTTTGTACCTCACCGGTAAATAAATTACCGACCCACAGCTGCAATTGGCCGTTTGGTCCTTTTCTATTGAAAGCAAATTTCTTACTATCCGGACTCCAAACTCCGCCTTGGTTGAACCCTTCTTTTACCACCGAGCGAAACAGCTTTCCGTCCGGAGTCATCAGATTAATAGCATTGGAGGAACCGGAGTTCCCCTTGCGCCAAAACAAAATAGTTTTACCGTCGGGGGATATGCTTAAGTCATTATCATTTTCCCATATATCGGTTATGGTCTGCCATGTACTTAAGTCAACCGGTGATATGTTTAAATTGGTTTTTCCGTCCTCCAACCAAAAATACAACAGCTGCTCGCCGTCCGGCATCCAGTTTACCGCGGTAATTTGGCCGGGCAAATCTATATACGCCCCCTTGTCACTCGCATACACACTCCACACATTCTGGCCAAAGTTATTCTGTGTTTGAACTAAATAGTTATTACCCGCGGCCGGCCAAATAACCTTACTTACACCGCCCTTAGCAGGCACCGCAAGCTCCCGTTTATTGGTCAATTTTATTTGCCCACTGGTAGAATCCAAGTCGGCCTGAAACAGCTGGCCTTGAGAATTAAAGTATGCTATACCGTTACCCTGGTAAAACAACACAGGGCTTATCACTTCATCATCGGTTACCTTTAAAACCGAAAGACTACCCTGTCCCCCGGGTGGCGGAGTAGGCGTAGGGGTAGGTGTTGGATTTGGATCGACCGGCGGAGGTGTAGGTTCTGGGGTGGGTGTGGGGGTTGGGGTGGGTGTAACCGTTACGGGCGGAGGCGGAGGTGTCGTAGTGGTACTCGAACGTCGTTGATAAATGAGAACCCCTAAGGTGCCCACAATAAGCAAAAAAATTGCCCCTAAAATAGTAATAGCTTTTTTATTCATGCTTGTGTTTCCGAACTGATGTCAAAACGTATTTTTAGTATACCATATGTTACCTGGAAAATCATCGGGCAAACTTGAACATAGAAATTCCATTTTACCTATCTTTTCGTCGCGGCCTGCAGAGCCCCAATTGGCTCACAAAACTTGTTTATATCCGCCGCGGTATCAGAAATCCATGATGCTGCCCACACCGCCCAACCCGCCGGCCCGTTACACAAACTAATGAGTGTTAAGCCGAGCACCAACAATACAATAAGCAAAAGCAGTATCCAAAGGGCCACCACTAGAAGCCGTTCCAGGAAAGTCATACTACTACTCGGCATGAAAAAAATCACACTACCCACAACTAGCGTAACAATTAAAGACAGGCCCCATGTGAACCCTATCACCCAGGGGTCGTACGATACTCGAAATAAAGTGACCGCAGCGGACTGGGTTACCCCCTTGGCGGCGCTTACCACCTTAAAATCCTTTAAATCTTTTGCTGCTTTATAGGCCCCTTTCGCGTCAACATCTGTCAAAAGCCCAACCGGAGTAGTTTTCGACGCAAGCTTGGCAGTATCTTTTACCCCCTCTTTTGCCGCCGTTTTCGCGGCGGTAGCGGCAACCTCTTTCGCGCCTTCTTTGGCAAGGTTTTCCGCAGCCCCCTTGGCGGCGCTTTCGCCCAAGCCTTTTGCCGCCGTACCGCCAGGGGGCAATTTTCGGGCATTATAGGCGTCCTTAAAACCCTTGCCAGACTTACGATCCTCAAACCCACGTTTAAAACGATCGCGGGCACCCGTCGGCAAGCCCTGCTTTTCCGGTGCGGAGTCACCGACCTGTCCGCTAGGCTCTTGGCTCGAGCCACCCGTTCCGGTCTCGTGGGACGATGGGACGCCGGCATCCTGTCGGCTTTGCGAAGCGGCAGCAGTATTCTGATTTCGCGCATCAGTTGGGCCGTCATGCTCAGCATGTCCGGCCGCTTCAAGCTGCTTCGAAGGAATGGCGGATTCTGAATCGGGAGCTGGGCCAACCGGCGCAGTTTCGTCATTTGAAGATTTGTTTTGCCCACCGGTCGATTGTTCAGAATCAGGGCCGGGGGTCGAATTTTCAGGCTTTTGGTTCTCAGATAAAGCATCGGGCTTGGCCTGAGTATCGGCAGCTTTGCCGACCGAGCTATTGTCTGGGGGTGGGCCGGATTCGCGTGGCTCTCCCGCAGACGACATTGCCTGCCCCGAGACCCCAGCGTCATCAGCCGCGCCGGAAGCTTGTGAATCGACAACCTCTCCCTCTCCCACCGAAGCCGAGGCATCACTACCGCCCTCGGCCGGAGCTTCGTCTGCCGATGCCGCAGTTGTTAACCCGTCATCCGGTTGGACGGTGGTTGAATCCACACCTTCCGGTACCCCACCAACCGCCCTCGACTGCTCTTGAGCAGAAGCGATCGTCGGCTGTATCGGGCGCGCATCGGTCTGTGTGGGCGTAAACTCAGCTGGTTTGGATGGGGTCTCTACCGCGGGGGCCTGCCCATCTACCGAACGGCTTATGGGCTGCTGAGCACCACCTCGGTGAGTCTGCTGCCACCGTTCTATAACCGCGCGCGGATCCAACAACACCTGCCCGGAGGTGGACATTTCCCGAACAAGCTCGTACAGCTGGTCCTTCAGCGTCTGAGCATCTGCAACGGGTTGTTGCGCTTGCAACTGTTGAAATGCCGAAGCAACCGCGGCCTGAATAGCAGCTGCTTGTTTCGACGACAAAGAAACAGGAGTCGCGGGACCATTACCCGCCACTCCACTTCCTGAACCTATGTAATCTTTGTTAGGATCATCGATCATAATGAGCTGATTGCGGAAGCCGTCTTGCCGGTTAAAACGAACAGCGGTGGTAGGAATTAAACGCGCCTATCGCATAAATCCCAGATTTCAACAATCACATCGCCAACCACTTCCAACCAAAGAATGCGCTTGTTGGGCCTTTCCCATTCTGGGATTGTTTAACACCTATTGCGCTGCCATGGTTTCTTTCTGATCTTTAATCTCCAGCAACTGCTTCGGGTCTGTGGTAATAATCTGGTCTTCAATATAGGACGCATACACCTTAATGGCCGCATGCTTTAAGCCTGCGAAGAAAATGCCCTCTCCGACTTCGCTTTCAAGTAGTAAATACTTTTCCCCTTCGGTCAGGAAAAATGTGTCGGCAATAATCCCCACGGAGGCCGGACTTTGCTTCAGTAACAACTGAATGGAAGAGTTGGTCACAATCGGCCTGCCGAACGGGCTTGCCATAAAGTCTGCCACGTCCTGCGTAATAGTCGTCAGACCCAAGTAGTACTTTCTACATCGTTTGGCAATGCCGAATACAAATCTTGCCGTGTCTTCGTGTTGCATCATGACCCACGCTTCGTCTAAAACCAATATGCGTCGCTTCAACTCACTCCTGACGATATTCCACACATGGTTAACCAAAATAAACATGGCTATGGGACGCAACAAGTCTTCTAAATCCCGTATCGAAAATACCACCAGCTGATTGGTAAGACCAATATTACTCTGTTGATCAAAAATGCCAGAAAATGTTCCTTCAGTGTATTTGGACAAACGCTGAGCCAGGCTCTCGGCTCCCACCATGCCGGACAATACCTCGACCAAGTCACCCATAACCGGAAACTCAACACCGGCAATATCAGTACTCGGTGTAATGTCCTTTTTTGCGTACGTTTGCCAGATTGCCTTATCCATGAGCGCTTCCTCAGTCGGATCGAGCTTGCCGAGCAATAAATTCATCAATCCCAACAAAAAAATAACGGCGCTGCGCATGATATCTTCTTGACTTTCCCCTTCCATACCGCGCGGTAAGTCAAAGGGGTTAATGCGGGAAGGAGAGTTTAAAGAAATATTCACAAAACTTCCGCCAACCGCTTCCGCCAAGTGTTCGTATTCGTTTTCCGGGTCAATCACAATTACTTCGGTGCCCACCATTAAGCTCCGCAAAATTTCTAATTTAATAGCATAAGACTTGCCGGCACCAGATTTTGCGAAAATAACAAAATTCGCGTTTTCCATTTTAAACCGGTCAAACAATATCAAACTGTTGTTATGCCGATTAATCCCATACAAAATACCATCGTTACTCGTTAAA